>JALSLF010000088.1 GCA_026988445.1 Bacteroidales bacterium | reverse complement strand
AAAGATAAATTTTACATTTGTTTTCTTATTTATCAAAATTTTAATATTAACACAATGACTGAAAATTATTTTAAACAGTATCCTAATAAAGAAGGATATTTTGCCGAGTATGGTGGGGCTTTCATACCCCCTGACTTGCAAAAAGAAATGGAAAAAATTACCGATGCGTATTATTCAATCAGTAAATCGCATAAGTTTATTTCTGAACTGCGTAGTATCCGTAAACACTATCAGGGCAGACCTACGCCTGTATATTTTAGCAATCGTTTATCAGAAAAATACGGTGGTAGAATTTATCTGAAAAGAGAAGACTTAAACCATTCCGGAGCGCACAAATTAAATCATTGCATGGGTGAGGCTTTACTTGCTAAATATTTGGGTAAGAAAAAGTTAATTGCCGAAACCGGAGCTGGTCAGCACGGTGTGGCATTGGCAACCGCAGCAGCTTATTTTGGTTTGGAATGCGAAATTCACATGGGCGAAGTAGATATTCATAAAGAACACCCTAATGTGGTGCGTATGGAAATATTAGGTGCAAAGGTTGTTCCTGTAAGTCATGGACTTAAAACCCTTAAAGAAGCAGTTGATTCAGCATTTGAAGCTTATTTATCGGATACTGAAAATTCATTATACGCCATTGGTTCCGTGGTGGGTCCACATCCTTTTCCTATGATGGTACGCGATTTTCAAATGGTAGTGGGTATTGAAGCCAAAGAGCAATTTCATGAAATGACCGGTGAATTACCGGATAATGTTGTAGCTTGTGTCGGCGGAGGAAGTAATGCTATGGGAATTTTTTCCGGTTTTATCAATGATAAAGAAACACAACTATGGGGTGTTGAGCCGGCAGGTCGTGATATAAATAAAACCGGCGAACATGCTGCAACTTTAACTCTTGGAAAGCCCGGTGTTATACATGGTTTTAAATGTTATCTTTTACAAGATGAAAAAGGAGAACCTGCACCTGTGTACTCAGTAGCAAGCGGCTTGGATTATCCCGGAGTGGGACCGGAACACAGTATGTTAAAAGATTTAGGAAGGGTAAAATATCAATATGTTACTGATAAGGAAACCATTGATGCCTTTTATGAATTAAGCCGTTTAGAAGGTATAATTCCCGCTTTGGAAAGTGCACATGCAGTAGCTTATGCTTTAAAACTTGCAAAAGAAAATCCGCGTCAATCCATATTGGTAAATTTAAGTGGTAGAGGCGATAAAGATATTGATTTTGTAGTTGATAAATTTGGCTTACCCGAAAAGTAAAACCTAAATTGAGCGGTTATGTACAAAAAGAAGTGCCAATATATTGAAAATAAAAAGTTTAGAAAAAAAGTAAGAATACCTTTAGGTATTAGCGTCTTTTTTTGTAAATCTTTTTAACTCAATAGATTGGTGCTTATTGAAGTAGATAATCGTTCGATTTAGGTAAAATTCAATAATTAATGCGGATATTTTGTTGGATAAATCAGATATTCGCATTAACTTTTTAAGTTATTTTTATTGTCCTGTTGTTTGTATTAACCGATAAAAATGCCAATTCAATAATTTTAATAACATTTCTTGCTTGTTCCGGTTTTACCGAAATTTCAGCATCATTTGCAATTACTTCATAAACATTGTCAAAAAATTCCATATAATTGCCTTTTAAACTTTCAATAGTACATAAACAGTGTTTTTTATCAATAACGGCATCCATTAATCCCCAATAATTTTTAGATTCTTCTCCCCAGTTTTCGCTTTGAGGCATTAAACCTTTTCTTAAAGCTGCTTCTTGAGGGTCAATACCCGTTTTTTTATAGCTTCCTTTATGTCCTTTTAAGATATATCTTAAGTTATGGTTTTCTTCCAACATTCCTGCGGTA
>JALSLF010000087.1 GCA_026988445.1 Bacteroidales bacterium | reverse complement strand
ATTCCGTTACATTTTCAGGACAGGATTTTCCCGAAAGTTCAAACTTTCCGGCTCTTGCATCAAGAACAACACCGGGGTTTAATTCTTCTGCTTTATATTCTAAAATTTCCATAAGCTTATAGATTCAGATTATCCTTTTTCATAACAGTACAAATATAATGAAGATTTTTTTAAGATTTTACTTTTAATGTTGTAAAATAAAAAGTACTTCCTTTTCCTACTTCACTTTCAACCCAAATTTCGCCTTTGTTTTTTTCAACAAATTCTTTACATAAAATTAAACCCAGACCGGAGCCTTTTTCTTTTGATTTATTAATTTTTGTTTTAGAAAAGCCAAAATCAAAGATTTTATCAATAAACTCTTCTTTTATACCCACTCCTTCATCTTTAACCGAAAATTGGTATTTATTTCCTTTATCTTGGCAATCAACAGTGATTTTAGTGTTTTCAGGTGAAAATTTCAAAGCATTATTCAATAAATTCCGTACAATACTATTCAGCATATTTTCATCAGAAAGCACATAAGTTCCTTTTGGTACTTTATTTTCAATTTGAATATTTTTCTTTTCGGCATTTATTTTTAACAAAGCAATGTTTTTGTTAACAAGCTCTGCCATATCAAGTTTTACTTGAGTAAACTCATTTTGCCGTGTTTGTGATAATGACCATTGAAGAAGATTTTCAAGCAAATCATATAATCTTTTTGCACCGTCTCTAATTTCTCTGATAAATTCTTTACGTTCTTCATCGCTTAATGTATCGTAATCTTCGTGTAGTAATTCTGTAAGAGAAAGCAAAGGATTAAAAGGGTTTCGTAAATCATGGGCAATTATCGAAAAAAACTTATCTTTTGTTTCGTTTAGTAATTCAAGATTTCTTTGCGATTCAATTAATCTGCGGTTTGCATCTTCCAATTGGTGATTTTTTTCTTCCAGAATTTTATTGGTTTTCATTTTAACCAAGAAGCTATATACTGAGGTAATTATTAAAATTGTAAGCACAATAACCATAAATAAAAAACCTCTGGTTTTATAAAAAGGCGGGCGTACAACTATTCTTATTGAAACACCTGTTGGGTTAAACACCTTGTCGTTGTTTGAACCCCTTACCCTGAAAATATACGAACCGGGTTCTAAATTGGTTACGGTTATTGAATGTTTAGTGCCGTAACTAATCCAATTATCATCCAAACCAACAATTTTATATTCAAAAATATTTTCGTTTGGTTTAGTATAGTCTAAAGCTGCAAATTCAAGCGTAAAGATGTTATTATTATAATCCAATTCTAATACTTCGTTGTATTTTTGTTCTACGGAAACAAAATTTCCTTTTTCTACCCAAACATGATTATTTAATGTTTTAATTGATGTAATAACCGTTGGAGGAATATAATCGTTTTGTTTTATTTCTTTTGGGTAAAATGATAACATTCCTGAGTTGGTTCCAAAATATAACTTTCCTGCAATATCCTTATAAGCGGCATTCCAATTAAATCCATCATTAACCAATCCATCAGAAATATTAAAATTAATAAACTTTTCGGTTAAGGGATTAAATTTAGATAAACCGTTGGTTGTGCTTACCCATAAATTACCGGCATTATCTTCTAAAATTCCCATTATTTCATTACTGGGCAAACCGTTTTCGCGATAATATCGTTTAAACGACATATTGCTGCGTTCCAGTTTGTTTAAACCATCACTGGTTCCAACCCATAATGTTCCCAAATGATCTTCAAACAGAACAGTTATACTATTGCTTGATAATGTATTGTAATCATTTACTTTAAAACTATAGCGGGTTATTTTATTATTTTTTAAATCAATTTGGTTGAGTCCTTCGGAGTAAGAGCCAGCCCAAATGTACGAAAGATGATCTTGATATACCGTAGTAATATAATTATCACTAAGTGAGTTAGTATCTGAAAAGTTGCTGAAATATGTTTTGAATTTATAGTTTTGATTATCCGAATCTTCCGATATTACGTTTAATCCGTTGCGGGTTGCAACCCATATATTTCCGTTTTTATCTTCTGTAATGGCATTTATTTGATTATTGCTTAATCCGGTGGTATCATTAGCTTTATGTAGAAACCGCATTATTTTATATTCACCTTTTTCAAGACGAATCATATCTAAACCTCCGCTGTGTGTTCCAACCCAAATTTGTCCTTTTGAATCAGCAAATAAAGACCATATTTCATCATCGCTTAAACTTAATTTTCCCTCGGGGTGTGAACGAAAACTACGATATTCATTAAACGTTGAATCATATACACATAGTCCGCCGCCATCAGTGCCTATCCATATTTTACCTCCTGCATCGCCTGTAATTGCCGATACACTGGGGTGTGGAATACTTTTTTTACTTTTTGGATTAAATGCCAGATTATAAAATTTTTTACGTTTTAAATCCAGTTTATTTACACCACCACTTTTTGTTCCTATCCATAAAATTTTTGACTTATCTTCAAATAGTGCCCAAACCCTGTTGCTACTAATGCTATATGGGTTTGTTGCATCATATTGGTAGCTCACAAAGATATCTTTATCACGAATATATTTATTTAAACCTCCACTTTCAGTACCTACCCAGATAGTTCCTTCCGAATCTTCAAGAATTGTATTAATATAAGCATTGCTAATACTGTTAGGATTGGATAAATCATGGTTATATTCTCTTATTTCGTTAGAGAATGGGTCTAAAACAAACAGTCCATCGGTAGTTCCCAACCATAAAATCCCTTTATGGTCAATAATAAGCGTTCTTACCGGTAATTGTTTGTTGTCGTCAAAACTTTCTTTACCTAATTCATAATGCGAAAAAAGATTTGCATTCACATCCAAAACATCTAAACCCACACCGGTACCAATCCACAAATTTCCGGTTTCGTCAAATGCAAGTGCGTTTACATTATTGTCGGCAAGTGAGTTTAAATCGTTAAGTTTATTTTGATAACGTACAATTTCATTGGTTACAGGGTCAATACGATTAAGACCTCCTCCGGCAGTTCCTACCCAAATATATCCCTGTTTATCTTCAGTAATGCAACGAATGCGATTACTGCTAATTGTGTTGGTGTCGTTCTCATCATGAATAAAGTGTTTGAATTTTTGCTTAATAGGGTCGTAACAATCTAAACCGCTAAAATAAGTTCCAAACCAAAGGTTGCCGTTGCTATCTTCAAATATACGTCCAAAACTACTTGAAATTAATGAGTTATCATTTTTTGTTTCATGATAGTATTTAGTAAAAGTGTAACCGTCATATTTATTAAGCCCGTCTTGTGTACCAAACCACATAAATCCGTATTTATCCTGAATAATAGTATAAACATTATCGTGCGATAAGCCGTTTAGACGTGTCAATCGCTCAAAACGCTCTTCTACTTGCCCTTTAGCGGTGGATATAAAAAAAATTACGGTGTATAATAATACGATTATTTTTATATATCTATTCTGCATATATTGATAAAAATCTAAAAATCAAACATTTAAGATATGTAGTTTTGCAGTTGTTGTTTTTGTGTTTTTTCACTTCAAATGTATAAAAGAAATTTATATTAACATGATTAATTTATAAACTTTAGGAGAAAGTTTTTATAAAACTTGTCTGTACTGCATTGTCAAGGTATTTTAATAAATATCTTAGAAATCAAAATGTATTAAATTTTAATTCCGATAATTAAAATATCATCAATTTGTTTTTCATCACCTTTCCATTTTTTATGAATTGTTTCTAGTTTTTCTTTCTTTTCGTTCATTTTAATACCGTACATTTCAGCGAGACTTTCTTTAAATCTCTTATATAAAAACTTTAATCGTTTGCTGCCTCCAAATTGATCTACATAGCCATCTGAAAATAAAAATAGTTCATCACCCTTCATTAAAGGAAATCTTTTTAAAGAAAAGGTGTTCATTTTTTTAGGCGAAACACCAATGGGTATTTTGTCTGCTTTTATTTCAATTAATGTGCTGTTTTTATAGTTTGTAACAATATAATCTGCCTTATCTTTATATTCATTAAGCAAATTTTCATCAAAATTTTCTCGAATAATATAAAGTGGATTATATGCCCCTGCAAATTCGATTATTAAGTTTTCAAAATCAATAGAACAAAGCGCAATATCTATACCATCTTTTGATTTTCCTGATTCGCCGGTTTGATGTAAAGATTTAATAATCTTATCTCTTAGCTGATTAAGTATTGTTGCCGGATTGAACACATCTTTATCAATTACAATTTCATTAAGATAGCTGATACCCAGCATACTTAAAAATGCGCCGGGAACCCCGTGCCCTGTACAATCGGCTGCTGCGATAAGCAGCTTATTGTCATGATTCTTTTTTTATAAAACCAGTAGAAATCGCCACTGACAATATCTTTGGGTTTATATAGAATAAAATATTCTTTAAGGTAAAGATTAAGCTGTTCTTTGGGAGGTAAAAGCGCTCTTTGAATATTACCGGCATATTCAATACTATCCGTAATTGCTCTTTTGTGATGAGCTACTATATCAC
This sequence comes from Bacteroidales bacterium, assembly GCA_026988445.1. Taxonomy (GTDB): domain Bacteria; phylum Bacteroidota; class Bacteroidia; order Bacteroidales; family NBLH01; genus NBLH01. The sequence goes on along the minus strand of JALSLF010000087.1, from coordinate 19,806 downwards.
GCTGTTTAATTACATAATCTCTTTGTTGTTCTATTTCATCACGCTGCGCTTCAACTTCTGCTTTTTGCATTTCAATTTTTTGTTTTTGCGCTTCAATTTTCTTAGTACGTTGTTTTACTTTTTCCTCTAATTCTTCGTTCATTTTAGCAATATGACTAATGTATGCACCTAATTTTTCGGTCATTATATTGTAATTCTCTGTCAGTTCTCCAATTTCATCATTTGTTCGTACAATACTGTAATTATCCAATTTTCCGCCGGTTGTGTTTTGCATGTTCCTTAATAATTCACCAACAGGAATAATAATTGCATAATTTGACCAATAAACAAAAAATATAAGGTAAATAAGGGAAATGACAATACCCATAATAATACCGGCAAACATAAAAATAGTATCGGGTGCTGTAATATAGTAAAGGTTCATACCTTCAAGAAAGCTTTTTAAGGTATCTGCTTCAAAATGATGGTAGTATCTGCCAAAAATAATTTGCATTTCCGGCTGCGTAAATGATTTTAAGTTTAAATCTTTTAATGAACTAAGACTCAGATAAAGGTAAACCAACACTATACTCAAAGGAAGCAGTGTGGTCATTGTACTTGAAATAAGTAACTTGTATTTTATTTTTCCGCCTTTCCCCGGATATATTCTTTTTCTTAACTCATCTTTTGAGAATATATGTTCCAGATATTTTGTTTGCATTAAATGACGAAACCAGTAATATACAAACATGGTTGTTAAAATTCCTGCAAAAATAAATACAATCCAGTATTGTGAATAGACATTTCTTTTAAGTGAATTTTCAAAAATATCTGAAACAAATAATTGATTCATCATATATACAGCGGTGATAATAAATGGTATAGAAACAATACCGGCATTAATCAAGGGTGAATAGATCATTGATTTTTTGCAGAAATGTACAAGCTTGTTTGGGATATTTTTATTTTTTCGTTTACGCCTAAAATATATTTTATAAGGCAATGCAAACAAAAATCCTAATATAAAAGTAAATGATAACAGTTCAAAAAAGAAACTTTCAAGCTCCATAAACCTTTTTCGTTTTAATTTTGTTTCGTGAGGAGCACTTATGATTTTTTTATAGTTGCTTGTCAGTGAATCCTTATTGCTTGTATTATCAGAGCTGTCCGGCGAGCTTGATAAATTGATACTCATTGCTTTTTTTAAAGTGTCATTTTGCAGATTAAGTAAATCAATTTTTTCGTGAAATTTTGGATAATTTGTAACAAACAGCATGCTTGAAACCGGAGAAATTAATAAGTAGTAGAGCAAAAATGCCACAAAATAAATTCGAAAAGCTTTGTATTTAGGTATTTTATTCATAAAATTGATTATGTTACAAATATAAAATAAAAAATACTAATTTTGTTTGATAAACTTATTAAAAAATACAATGCTGTTTGTTGTGAAAAATTTGGATAAAGCTCTGGTTTTACAATAGAAGAGAGTTATCAATTTATGTATTATTTATTAACGTTTTAAAATTAAATTTGTGAACCTGATAAAACTAAAACCTGCACATTATTTTGGCTTTTTGTATGTTGCTTTTGCTCATTTAACCGATGGGAAATACAAGCGTGTTGAACAATTAACCATTTGGCAATCAGTTAGTAAATGGTTTAATCAAGACGTGGAGCGAGGTGATTACTCTTGCGTGATGGATGAAGTGATGGAATGGTACAAAAGCAAACTACATGATGAAGATTTTGAAAATGAAGTTTTTGAAATAGTTGAATGTATTAATGATTTTTTATGGTTTTCAAAACAAGATAAGTTGCAAAGCCTTACAGATTTAAAGCAAATAGCTGTTTCGGATAATCGCTTTTTAAAAAAAGAAAAAGCATGGATACGAAAAATTGGTACTATCTGGGGATTAAGTAGAAATGAAGTAGAAAACCTTATAAACAAATAAATTGTGAATGCAAGATACATACAAAACAATTAAAAAACCTGCCGAAGGATTTTTTAAAGATAGGGGAAGCAAGTTTTATGCATTTGCATTTCCCGTAAAAAGCGAAAATGAGGTAAATGAACATCGTACTGCCTTGCGAAAAAAGTTTCACGATGCGCGTCATCATGTTTATGCTTTTTATCTGGGAATAAAACAGCCGGTTTATCGATCAAGCGATGATGGTGAGCCTGCTAATTCATCCGGTCCTCCCATATTAGGACAAATAAAATCTTTTGGATTAACCGATATATTGGTGGTAGTTATCCGGTATTTTGGGGGTACAAAATTAGGCATCCCCGGTTTAATAAATGCTTATAAAACTGCTGCGGCTGATGCCTTGAATAATGCACAGATTATTGAAAAAACGATAAGTCAAAAGCTTAGCTTTACTTTTGATTACCCCGTAATGAATGATATTATGCGAATGACAAAAGATAATGATATAAAAATTAGAAAACAAGAATTCTTAGAATCATGCTTTCTTGAATTAGATATTAAAATAAGTAAATTTGATGCATTTAAAGACAAAATTAAACAAATAAAAAGTGTACAAATTAACGACTAAGTTCATATCCCCCGTAAAATGAATATTCTGAAAACATTATGTGCTATTCATGCACCGTCCGGCGAAGAATTTCGTGTCAAGGAATTTTTAATTGACTATGTCAATAGTGCTAAATATTGGTGGACAAAAAAGCCTAAGCTCGTGTATGGTAACAGTTTTCAGGATAATTTATTACTGGTTTACGGAAAACCTAAAATTGCTTTTATTGCTCATACCGATACAGTAGGATATACTGTTCGATACAATAAAGAACTTATTCCAATTGGTACGCCTGTAAGTGAAACAGGTTGGCGTTTACAGGGTGAGGACGAAATCGGTAAAATAGATTGTATCTTGCATAAAAACAGCGATGAATATAATCTTTCTTATATATACAAACGACTTATTAAATCGGGAACAAGTTTAACTTTTAAAGCTGATTTTAAAAATGAGGATGAATATATACAATCGCCATATTTAGATAACCGATTGGGTGTTTGGTTGTTGTTAAAACTTGCCGAAGAAATGAAACAGGGAGTTTTGGCTTTTACTACACACGAAGAACATGGTGGAGGAAGTGTTGCTTATGTTGTAAAACATTTATATGAAAAATACGGTATTCGTCAGTATATAATTGTTGATACAACCTATACTACCGAAGGTATTTTCCATGATAAAGGAGTGGTTATTTCATTGCGTGATGAATATATTCCAAGAAAGCTTTTTGTTGATAAAATTATAAAAACAGCCTTAGAGGGCAATGTGAAGTTTCAATTAGAAGTGGAGCAAAGCGGAAGCAGTGATGGTGCCTGTGTACAAAAAAGCCCCTATCCTGTAGATTGGTGTTTTGTGGGTCCGCCCATCAGTAATATTCATTCACCCGATGAAATTATAAATAAAAATGATATATTTGCAGCGTTAAAAATTTATCGTTTACTCATGCAGAAACTACAATCAAATTATTGATATACAAAGCAAAGCATTACCGGCTTTGCTTTTTTTATGTTCTTATAAATTAAAATAATTATTAAACAACAACAATGAAAAACAAAAGTTTGGTATCCATTGAAGATTACGGCAAAGAAGGAATGCTGAAAATTTTGGAGTTGGCAGATTATTTTGAAAAAAACCCAAACCAAAAAATTTTGGAGGGAAAAGTAATTGCCTCGCTTTTTTTTGAGCCTTCAACACGAACACGTTTAAGTTTTGAAAGTGCTATTAATAAATTAGGTGGAAGGATTATCGGTTTTTCCGATGCTAATTCATCAAGTGTTACAAAAGGTGAGTCGCTCAAAGATACAATTATTACCGTAAGTAAATACAGTGATTTAATTGTGATGCGTCATCCTTTGGAAGGAAGTGCAAAATTTGCAAGCGAAATTTCGGATGTACCTATTATCAATGCAGGCGATGGTGCTAATCAGCACCCCACTCAAACCTTACTCGATTTATATTCGATTTATAAAACACAAGGAACGCTTGAAAATTTGAATATTTTTATGGTTGGCGATTTAAAGTATGGCAGAACCGTACATTCATTAATTATGGCTTTATCGCATTTTAACCCCACTTTTAATTTTATATCGCATGAAAAACTGAAAGTACCTACCGAATACAAACTACATCTTGATGATTTGGGAATAAAATATTACGAACACAGTGAATTTACCGATATTATATCACGAGCTGATATTATTTACATGACCCGTGTTCAGAGAGAACGTTTTTCAGATCCTTTGGAATATGAAAAAACAAAAAACATATATGTTTTGAAAAAAGATATGCTGGTAGGAACTAAAGACAACTTAAAAATTTTACATCCTTTACCACGTGTTAACGAAATTAGCGAAGATGTAGACGATAGTAAAGAAGCTTATTATTTTACACAGGCATTGAATGGTGTTTATACGCGTCAAGCAATAATTGCCGCAACATTAGGTTTGGTTTAAAATATTTTTAAAACATTATTTTAAAAGATTTATAAAGATGAAACAAGAACAAAAATTATCGGTAAGTGCTATTAAAAACGGAACGGTAATCGATCATATACCAGCGAATAATTTGTTTAAAGTGATTCGGATTTTAGGACTGGAAAATCTTGAAAAACAAGCTACTTTTGGGACAAATCTGGGAAGTAAAAAATTGGGTAAGAAAGCAATTGTTAAATTAACCGATAAATATTTTGAGGACGATGAAATAAACCGTTTAATTTTGGTTGCGCCCGAAGCTCGTTTAAATATAATTAAGGATTATCATGTAATTGAAAAAAAACAGGTTGAATTGCCCGATGAAATTATTGGAATATCCAAATGCGTAAACCCTAAATGTGTTACCAATCATGAAAATGTATTACCAAAATTTAATGTAATGCCTGCAAAAGATGGGGTTAGTTTAAAATGTCAATACTGCGAAAAAATTACCGATAAAGATAATATTGAGTTTATTCTGTAAACGATAGGTTTTTTTATTTTCCTTCGGGATTTTCCCCGAAGGAAAGTAAAGTTTTTAAAACATCTCACTGAAAATTATTATATGTAATTTTTTATTTATGATAATTTGTCTATATTTAGAAAAAAATATTACCTTAAATTAGCAGCTTTGGAGTTGAAGATAATTGCTAATTTAAGGTATTTAATATTTTTTACTTTTTTATTCAATATTTTAATATATCTATAATCTGTGCTTTTTCCTTTAAAATATCGAAAAATTATAGAGCATCATTTATTCAAAGATTTTATAAAAATGTTGTTCTTTGGTTTACTTTCCCTTATTCTAGGTTTGGTAAAGTTTAAAATATCGGGCTTGGAAGGAGCAACCAGCGATTTTAGAGAAATACCTTTTTTATTAAGCATTATCTATATCGGAAACCCTGTTTATTTGGTCGGTGTAAGTTTTATATCGGCAATTGGCGCTCTTAGTATAGATGCATTTCTCCCCACCTTTATTTCTCATGCGGTAGCTATTGTTATCAGTTCGTATGTATATAAATATTTTATCGGTTCAAAAAAATACGGTTTAATACAAATTATTATTTTTTGGTTTATTTATGTACTAATTTTTTACTATGTACTTATAATACCTCTATTGGTTATAAGCAGTTCTTTAAACGGTCTTAGCGACGGGCTCGATTTTCTTACTTATTATGGGCGTTATGCGCATTCTGCACGTTTTGAAATAATTAGTACAACACTTGTAACTACTTTATTTTTAATTCAATATTTAACAAGAAAAGAACTTGAAAAGCATAAAAATAAGTTAGAATATCTGGTGAAAGAGCGGACAGAGGAGCTTGAAACTGCAAACGAAGAACTGAAATCAATAAATGATGAACTCTATGATAAAAGTGAAATCATACATCAACAAAATGATGAATTAAAAGCAACCTTACAGAACCAGAAAGAAACACAAACACAATTAATTCATGCAGAAAAAATGGTATCTCTTGGCGTCTTGACATCCGGTGTATCGCACGAAATAAATAATCCGCTTAATTACATTATGGGCGGATATATTGGTCTGCAACGTTATTTTAGTCAAAATGCTTCTAACAATAAAGAAATTGACTTATTTTTGCACAGTATCAAAACAGGAGTAGATAGAGCTACCCAAATAGTTAAAAGTCTTAATCAGTTTACTTACGATAGTGGCAGTATGGATGAGTTGTGTGATATTCATGCCATTATAGACAACTGTTTGTTAATGCTTCAAAATCAATTGAATAATAAAATAGAAATTAAGAAGAATTTTTGTAAAGAAAATATATTTATTGAAGGTAATATAAGTAATCTGCATCAGGTATTTATTAATGTTTTTACTAATTCTATTCATGCAATTGATAAAAAAGGTTCTGTTTTTATAAAAACAGATAAAAATTCAAGCAAAGTTGTAATTCAAATTAAAGATTCGGGTGTTGGAATAAGTAAAGACCATATTTCAAAAATAACAGACCCGTTTTTTACTACTAAAAATCCCGGAGAAGGAACAGGCTTAGGCTTAGCAATAACTGCTTCCATTGTTAAGAAGCATAATGGGAGCATTGAATTTTTGTCAGAAAAAAATGCGGGTACTACTGTGGTGTTAAAGTTTCCTTTAAAGAATGAATAATGAGTAAAAGAAAAATATTATATGTAGATGATGAACAAATTAACTTATTGCTTTTTGAAGCAAACCTAAAAGATAAGTTTGAAATAATTCTTGCTGAAAGTGCTATGAATGCACTTAAAATTATTGCCGGTAATAAGGATATTGATGTGGTAATTAGTGATATGAAAATGCCTTTTATGAATGGGGTAGCGTTTATTGAAAAAGCGAAATTAGATTTACCGGATGCTAAATACTACATTCTTACAGGGTACGGAATGACGGATGAGATTAAAGAAGCTATGGATGAAGGTTTAGTTTTAAAAAAATTTGATAAACCTTTTAGAATAAACGAAATTATTAACGAAATTGAGAAGTGATAATAGCGTATTATTTCGGTTCTGCCAAGGCAACATCGGCAGGAAAACGATAATTTAATATTTTAATCTGCTTCCCTCTGTTTATCAATTCTATTTCTTCAAATACCTGACCATTGGTATTACTAACTTTGTAATTAAGTTTTATAATCTTAAAATCTTTCTGAGTTTCCGTATGAAAACCTATGGGTTTGTACGATTCCAGTTTCCCAAAATATTGATTTCTTGTCAGCAGTAATTCTTTCCATTCTTCTTTTGAGTAACTTTTTAGAGCTTCTGCATCCAAAAGTTGTATAATCGCATCATAATTTTCTTGTTGCAGGTAAGCGTAAAACTTATCTCCTATATCACCTGATTCTGAAATATGATTACACGATGAAGATGAAAAAAGAATTAGTATTAATAATGAGCTTATTATAATCGATTTCATTTCTACAAGTTTTAATTAGGTTAAACTTAGCTTTTTGTCATAAAATCACTACACAAGTTATGATATAATTGCTCAAAAATCAAGAAAACTATAAACTTTCACAATATTTATTGACAAACTGAACAAAATATATGCTGAATGCCAATTTATTTTTGATAAATGCAAAATATCCTGAAAAAACTTAGTATTTTTAGGCAGTTAAAAACATTTAAGCCTGTTTTTCGTAGTTTTAAAGCTTTGATAATTATTGAGTTATGGATATGATAAATTCTAAAAAAACACCATTATACCGCGATACCGGTTTTTTTCTTGAAAATAATGAAAGAACAAAAAAAGCCTTTGCCGATGAGTTAAATCATCCACATGAACCTGAAAATTACATCTATTCGCGCTATCGAAACCCTACAATTGTGGCTACTGAAAAACATTTATGTAAGATTGAAAAATCAGAATGGGCGCTTCTTTACCAAAGTGGCATGGCTGCAATAGATACAGCCTTGTCTATATTTCAGCAAGCAGGCGAAAACCGTTGGCTTTTTTTTAGTGATATTTACGGCGGAACCAATGCATATATTGATGAAGTTTTGATTAAACGGCGGGGAATAAAAACTGCACATTTTTCATCAGAAAACGGAACTTACGATTTGCAAAAGCTTACTGCTTTAATGGATGAATTTAAACCGCAATTGCTTTATTTTGAACTTGTTTCAAACCCAATGCTTATTGTTGCCAATGCCAAAAGAATTATTAACGAAGCTAAAAAACGGGAAATTATTGTTGTTATCGACAACACTTTTGCAAGTCCTTATTTATGGAAACCCTTGATGTTTGGCGCGGATTTGCTTATTCACAGTGCTACTAAATATTTGGCAGGACACGGCTCAATTACTGCCGGCGTGCTTTGCGGAAACAGTAAAAAGTTGATGCAAGATGCAATTGAATATCGCAAATTAACCGGTAATATGATAAGTCCTGATGATGCGTATCGCTTAAACGAACAATTACATACTTATACAATACGTTTTAAACAACAATGTGATAGTGCTAATAAATTGGCTCATCTGTTTAGCCGGTCAGAAAAAATAGAGAAAGTGTTTTATCCGGGTTTGCAAAATCATCCTACTTATGAATATGCAGTTGATTTATTTGAGCACAGAGGCTTTGGTGCAATGATAAGTTTACAGTTTGCAGGAAAAGATGATACTGAAAAGCGAAATAAGTGTAATTTGTTTATGGATATAATTAGTGAGCACTTTTATTTGATTCCTACGCTTGGAGATGTAGAAACTATATTTTTGCCGATAGAAACGGTTTGGGCTGATAAATATCCATATCCGGGAGCAATAAGGCTTTCAGTAGGTATTGAAGAGTTTGAATATCTTGAAAAGATATTTAGTAATGCCTTAGAAAAGATATAAATTGAGCGATTACGTACAAAAAGAAGTGTCAAGATGTTGAGAATAAAAAGTTTAGAGAAAAAGTAAGAATACCTTTAGGTATTTGTTTTTTTGTAAATCTTTTTAACTCAATAGATTGGTGCTTATTGAAGTAGATAATCGCTCAGTTTAGGTAATATTTAAACTGCATTTCCGAAAGCACCGTATGAAGCATAAATAACTTTTCTTGGGTTAATTACCATTACGGGTATTTTTTGTGGGTTTGCAATAATTTTTTGCTCTTCTACTCCCAATACATAATCCTGTAAGTTTAAATTTTTGCTTGTTAAAATCATTATTAAATCAGGCAGGTTTTCTGCTGCATATTTTAGGGCTGCTTCTGTTGAACTTTCAGTTCCTTTTACTGCTTTTACCTCATATCTGATATTGTTTTGTTTGAAAAATGCTTTTACATAATTCAGATTTGTTTTGGTTTTTTTTAACAGCTCCGTTTTGGAAATATCTTTTGCAACTACCAGAATAAAGTTAATATCGTAGTATTTAGCCAACAATTTGGCTTGTTTTAGCTTTTGTTTATTCTCTCTGGTAAAATCAACCGGAAAAACTATATTTTCAATTTTTTGAGCTCGTGGTGCATTTTGAACAACCACAAAAGGGGTATTGGTTCCTGAAATAACCTTTAATGCCCAACTTCCGGTTAGTTTTTGAATTCCTTTTATTCCATGAGTTCCCATAACCACTAATTTTGCCCGGTTATCGTTGGCAATTTCGGTTATGGTTTTAAAAATATTACCTTCTTTAACCAATACTTCCGGTTTAATTTTGTATTTGATAGAAGCTTCTTCTGCAATTTTTTTTAGTTTTGCTTTGGTGGGTTCTATTTCTTTAGCTTTTTTTACTATATGAAGCAAATAAATGGTACCTCCTAGTATAGGAGCAAACATTACAGCATGCTGCAATGCACTATCGGCTACCGGTGAAAAATCCCAAGGAACCAAAATTGGATTATTCAGTTCTGTTTCAAAGTGTTTTTCTTCTTTAACTTTTACATCGGAGAATATATCATCATCGTTATGCTCTGTTTTTTGAATAAAAGCAGTAGTTTCCTTTTTCTCTGTATCTTTTTTATTTGGAAGGGTATATCCTATATTGTTCCCGAAATCTTCTATTTGCCGGATTTTATTATTAAGTTCTTCAATTATTTCAGGATTACCGTCAAGACCAACTTCTATCCAAGTTTCCAGTTTTCCTTCAATTTTTGGTTTAAATGGTCGGCTAATAAATTGTTGGAAAACATCTTGTGCTGAATTCTTCTTGGGAACTACTCTCAGCCTTAAAAAATCAATAAAAATATTTAATACAACTTTACTTTGCTTAATTGATTTATCGTTTTTCCATTTTAAACATTTTTCCAAAAGTTTAATAATGTATTCAGGGTCTGGTGTGGTATGCATAATGTTCAGTTTTAGCTTTATACAAATATAATTCTTTTTATACAAATAAAAAACTGTATGCCCCTAAAATTTAGTTGTTTTTGTACTTAAGCTTAAATCTATAAGTCAGGTTGTGAATAGGTCTGTGAATAAGATGTTATAACAATTTGTTATTACTTATTTAGAAAAATCCACCCCCTGACATCTGTACATTAATAGAATACTTTATTTTTGGTTTAAAGAGCGTTAAATATAGCGTGTTAAAATCCTGCTCTATATGTTTCTATAATAATATTCTATTTTGCCGGTTTATGGTAACCATCCAATAGCATATGTAACGAAGCCCTGTCTTTTAATACTCTTGAAGCGTAAAGAGCTACATGGGTAATCGATCTGCATTTTTCACAGGTTTCATCTGTACCATAGGTGCAGGGTACTTTAATGGTTCCATCGTATGAAAGGTGTAAAGTGGTAACTGATTTTTTTTCAGTTGACAGATTTACATTCATAAAGCACTTTGCAGCCATATCCTTACTGTATTTAGGATGTAGTAACTCTATCATCTTATAAGAATTTCCTATAATCGGATATTTGTTTTTCATTTCGGTAAGTAAGCGGGAAGATTCCTCCATTTGCTCTGCACTTAATTCTAAACCTGAAGTGTCGTTCTTTTCCGGCACAAACATAGTAAAATATATCTTGTTAATACCCGTATTATTCCACTCTTCCAGAAAGTCAGGGATACAGCTGATGTTTTTAGCATTGATGCAGTAATTAATTGAGATATCTATCCCTTTTGCTAAGCCTTCGCTTACATTCTTTTTAATTTTTTTATAAACATTCTTTCCGCGCATTTCATCATGAAGCTCTTCTGTCCCGTCAATTGATATTCCATATTTTACACCATTCTCTTTATAGTTAGGCAGGGGAATGGTTCCGTTCGTTATTACAACATTGTTTCGTTTCAATAATTTAAATCCTTCAACTAAAATATTCCGGGTTGTATTATTCAACAAAGGTTCTCCGCCATACCACAATATATTGGTAATTGTCGGGAATTTTTTTAATAATGTTCTTACTGTTTCCAGAACATCCCTTGTTTCAGTGGGATACAAATGCTTATCTCTAACCCAAAAGCAATGTTTGCAATGCAGATTACACATATTTGTTACATCAACCGCCAAAGAACTAGGTTTTAGTTTCTCTAAAAAAGGGTCGTCAATAGACATGCTTTTTAGAGATTTTAATAAACTTGTTTCTGTTTCCATGTTTTTTAAATTTAGTGATTATAAATTGAAAGTATATAATTAAGTTGTTACGGTTTGTTAATTTATAATTTCATACTAATAGTTTGTTTTTATGCTATAAAAAATCCCCTGCAAAGAGAATTTATGCTCTTTGAATAGGTATTAAATTAAAATAATTAGGTTGTAAGTGGTTGATGTGTAGTGTGATGTATTGTTAATAGAAATGAATCCAAAGCTTATATAAGCATTTACATATTAAGATATACATTTTATACAAGATTTAATTATATTTTTTATTTAACTAAGAAAACATTTATTAGATAACTAAGTATAGACGATAATAAATATAAGGTATTTTACTATATTATTGGTTTGGTCTAATTTCAAAAACCGAAATTAATTCTTTTAATTGTTCGGCTTGTGCTGTTAATTCTTCGGCTGATGAAGACATTTCTTCTGCCGAAGCTAAATTTTCATTGGTAATATCAGTAAGCTCTTGTACCGAACTATTAATGCTTTCTACATTACTTTTTTGCTCTCTACTGGCAATAACTATATTATTAACCAATTTGGAACTATTTAAGATGCTGGGAATTAATTCAGACAGTTTTTCACCGGCTGTTTTGGAAATTTCTTTACCTTCGTTCGATAATTTTTCAATTTCGTTAGAGGTGCTTGCAATCTTATCGGCTAATTTTCGTATTTCTCCTGCTATAACAGCAAAGCCTTTCCCATTCTCTCCGGCACGAGCAGCTTCAATGGCTGCATTTATTGAAAGAATATCCGTTTTGTCGGCAAATTCTGAAATTACGCTTATTTTATCACTTATTTCCGAAACAGATCGAATAGTTTCTTCTAATATTTTACTGCTGTTTTCAGTTTCTTGGGCAGATTCGGTACTTATTTTTCCCGTATATTCGGCTTTTTCTGTATTGGATATAATGGTAGAAACCATTTCTTCCATCGAGGCTGCAATTTCCTCTGTGGTAGAAGCTTGTTCACTTGCCCGTTCTGAAATATTTTGTGCTGCTGAATTTAGTTGATTTCCGGCACTTAAAACCGAATCAATTGTATTGTTTATATCCGAAACAATCTTTATTAAATAATTATCAATTAATTTTCCTGAGGTATATAAATCTCCAACTTCATCTTTTCTTGATGCAAATTTTTTATTATTAAAATCATTATTTAATTTCCCTTCTCCAATATTTTTTAAATTTTTTGTTACATTATCAATTGGTTTTTGTATGTTCCTCAAAATATATCTGAAACACAAAACAAACGTAAAAATTGTTAGCGGTGCAGTCCATATATTCATGATAAGACCATATTTCCCGACAATATAGCCTGCAATACCGGTTACATAAATACCGGGAACAATAGCAAGTGCAAATTTAAAAGTAAGCGAGTTTTTAAAAATAAGCTTTAAGAGTAGTATTCCGGCAGGAAAAACAATAAAGGTTTCTATTAATATAAAAGTTAATGTACTGTTCATGTTTCGTGCTTAAAAAGGTTTTAGATATAAAATATTAGGAAATAATTTATTAAAGTTAAACATACTCTTATCTTTTGATTTAATAAATTTTACAGAATTAAATGCTATCAAAAATATTTTGACTTTTATTTACCTATTTAAGAGAGATTTTGAAGAATGATATTTTTTTGATGAATACTTTAAGAAAAAGGATAAAACATTTTTATACATATAATTACTATTATTATGTTTTATACAAAGCTCTTTATTTTACCATTCATTTTATTTTTTTGATAGAAATGACAAATCCTTCCATAAAACGTATCTATACGACAAATATATTAAAATATTCAATTGTTTCAAAGTATTCAATTAAATAAATATAAATTTAACTTGTAATTTGATTGAAAAACTATCTTTCAACACCGTGTGCTATGTTGATATTAAATAAAATATGAATATATCTGCTAAATAAATATTATCCAACATATTGTATTTTTGAAATTTATCTTTACCTTTGCGCTTTCATTTTAATCAATACATAATGTCTAACTTACTAAATTAAAAGGATTTATAAACAAAATGGACGAAAAAGAAAAGAACATCGAAGAAACTCAAAATCTTGAAAATCAAGAAATTGAAAAAAAAGAGGAGCTTTTGGAAGAAAGCCCTGAAAAGAAAGAAGAAGTAGCAGAAAAAGAAACTGTTGCTGAAGTAAAAACTGAAACAAAAGAAATTGAAAATCAAAGTGTGGAAGATTTTGATTGGGACAGTGTTGAAAAAAGTCAAGATGGTTATTCATCTGATGAAAGAAAAAAGTACGAAGAACTTTATGACGGAACATTATCTACCATCAGTGAAAAAGAAGTAATTGAAGGTACTGTAATTAATATGACAAACCGCGAAGTGGTTGTTAATATTGGTTATAAATCAGAAGGTATTGTACCTTTGAATGAATTCAGATACAACCCTGATTTAAAAATTGGTGATAAAGTTGAAGTTTATGTTGAAAGTCAAGAAGACAAAAACGGTCAGTTAGTACTTTCACACAAAAAAGCACGTGCACTTAGATCTTGGGATCGTGTAAACGAAGCACTTGAAAAAGAAGAAGTTATTAAAGGATACATTAAATGCCGTACAAAAGGCGGTATGATTGTCGATGTATTTGGTATTGAAGCTTTCCTTCCCGGCTCACAAATTGATGTAAAACCCATCCGCGATTACGACATCTACGTAGGTAAAACCATGGAATTCAAAGTGGTTAAAATTAATCACGAGTTTAAAAATGTTGTTGTTTCGCACAAAGCACTTATCGAAGCCGAGCTTGAACAACAAAAGAAAGAAATTATCGCTAAACTTGAAAAAGGTCAAGTACTTGAAGGTACAGTTAAAAACATCACATCATACGGTGTATTTATTGACCTTGGTGGTGTTGACGGTCTTATTCATATTACCGACCTTTCTTGGGGACGCGTTTCTCATCCGGAAGAAATTGTTGAATTAGACCAAAAATTAAACGTGGTTATTCTTGATTTTGACGATGCGAAAAAACGTATCGCACTTGGATTAAAACAATTAACTCCTCATCCTTGGGATTCATTAGACGAGAACCTGAAAGTGGGTGATAAAGTAAAAGGTAAAGTAGTTGTACTTGCCGATTACGGTGCATTTATTGAAATTGCTCCCGGTGTTGAAGGTTTAATTCATGTTTCGGAGATGTCTTGGTCGCAACATTTACGTAGCGCACAAGAGTTTTTGAAAGTAGGAGATGAGGTTGAAGCTGTTATTCTTACTTTAGACCGCGAAGAACGTAAAATGTCGCTTGGTATTAAACAATTGAAACCCGACCCATGGGAAGATATTGAAAAAAGATATCCTGTGGAATCAAAACACAAAGCAATTGTTCGCAACTTTACCAACTTTGGTGTATTTGTTGAAATTGAAGAAGGTGTTGATGGTTTAATTCACATTTCAGACCTTTCTTGGACCAAAAAAGTAAAACATCCTGCTGAATTTATTGCTATTGGCGATGAAATTGAAGTAGTTGTTTTGGAAATTGATAAAGAAAATCGTCGTTTAAGTCTTGGACACAAACAATTAGAAGAAAATCCTTGGGATGTATTTGAAACTATATTTACGGTTGGTTCAGTACACGAAGGAACCATTACCACCAAGATTGATAAAGGTGTATTGGTAGCTCTTCCTTATGGTGTTGAAGGTTTTGCAGGAGCACGTCATATTCAAAAACAAGACGGTACAACTGCAAAAGTTGATGAAAAACTTGATTTTAAAGTGATTGAGTTCTCAAAAACTGCAAAACGCATCATTCTTTCTCATACCAAAACTTGGGAAGAAGAAAAGAAAAGCGATAGCAAAAAAGAGTCTTCAAAATCTAAAAAAGTAAATCTTAATTTAGAGAAAACTACATTAGGAGATGTTACGGATTTAGCTGCTTTAAAGACAAAATTAGAAGGTAATGAAAAAAATTCTAAAAAGTAATTAGGAGTTTTAAATTACAATTTGTATTTTTATGTCTTAAATTGTGGACCTAATATTTCAAAAACATGGATGAGAATAAAAAATATGATATTCAGAAAAAAGATAACCATACAGTTATCAAAGTGTTAGCAGAAAAACTGGATACAAATATAGCACCTGCTTTAAAATCGGAACTTGTTTTAATTGCCGGTAATGGTGAAAAAAACATGGTAATTGATTTAAGCGCTTGCAGATATTGCGATTCATCGGGTTTAAGCGCCATTTTGGTTGCTAACCGTTTGTGCAAAAACTCAAAAGGTACATTTGTGCTTACCGGTTTACAAACTGCTGTTGAGCGTTTGATTACAATTTCTCAACTCGATACAGTTTTGAATATTAAGGATACGCTTGAAGAATCTGAAAAATACATTGAACAAGAAGCGACTAAAGGTAATTAGACTTTTATGACAATAAAAGCTATTTATGACATTTTCGGTTACCATACTTGGAAGTAGCTCTGCTTTACCTACTTCCAAACGCTTTCCAACCGCTCATTTATTTAATTCAAATGAGCGGTTTTTTTTAATTGATTGTGGCGAAGGAACACAAATTCAATTAAGACGCTTTCATCTGCGCTTAGGAAAAATTAATCATATTTTCATCAGTCACCTTCATGGTGATCATTATTTTGGCTTATATGGTTTAATTTCTACTTTTTCCTTAATGGGACGTAAAAATCCTTTGCATATTTTTGCTCATTCCGAATTGAAAAAATTGTTAAATTGCCAATTTTCAAATAGTAATTTAGGATTTAATATCATTTTTCATGAAATTCCAAAAAACAAGCATTCTGTCTTATACGAAGATAAAAATTTAACAGTAAGTACATTCCCTTTAAAACATCGTTTAACAGCAAACGGATTTTTGTTTAAAGAAAAACTAAAACCTTTAAATATTCGTAAAGAATTAATTCAAAAGTACCATCTGAATTTAAAGCAAATACATGCTATAAAATCAGGTGCTGATTATAAAACTGAAGACAATAAAGTAATTCCCAATAAAGAATTAACTTTGCCGCCTTATAAACAAAGGAGTTATGCTTTCTGTTCCGATACTGCTTATTCACCTGATTTAATCAGCTATATTAAAAATACGGATATACTCTATCACGAAGCTACTTTTGCCGAAGACAATAAAGAAATAGCGGAACAAACCGGTCATTCCACTGCAAAACAAGCCGCAGAAATTGCAAAACTTGCGGATGTTAACAAACTACTCATCGGTCATTTTTCATCAAGGTATAAAAATGTAAAAATATTAGAAAATCAAGCAAAAGAAATTTTTATAAATACCGAAGCAGTTACCGAAGGTAAAGAGTATAAAATTGAATTAATTAGAGAAGAAAGACCTTAATTTTTGTAATAAGCAATTTGTACACAATATTTATTATTTTTGAAAGAATATGGGATTGATTATGATGAAAAATATTTATGGACAGAATAATCTGCCCTTTCAGGGCGAATTTGTAAGTACTAAAAAGCTTAGGGTTTTACCCTAAGTTAGTATAAATTAGGCTTTCAGCCTATATTATAAAATAGACGAAAGCAATTACGCCCTGAAAGGGCAATTTACACTAGCCCAAAGCACCGCTTTGGGATAAATTGAATTAGTTTAGAATTACGCCCTGAAAGGGCAGCTTAATAATTCGATATATTTCTAAATGTGAGACAATTAAAGATACACAATATAGAAAACGCCCTGAAAGGGCAATTAATACTAGCCCAAAGCGTCGCTTTGGGGTTAGTTCAATTAGTTTGTCATTACGCCCTGAAAGGGCAGCTTAATAATTCGATATATTTCTAAATGTGAGACAATTAAAAACATACAAAATAGAAAACGCCCTGAAAGGGCAATTTACACTAGCCCAAAGCATCGCTTTGGGGTTAAAATTATTAGTTTACAATTACGCCCTGAAAGGGCAACTTAACAATTAAATATATTTCTAAATGTGAAACAATTAAAAAATTACAATCATGGCACAATCTTTAACAAAGCTATACGTACATGTTATTTATCACATTAAATACAACTCCCCCAAAATACAAGAACAAGACGAAAAAGAATTATATGCATATACAGGTTCAATAATTAAGGATAATGATTCAATACCTATTCTTATAAATGGGACAGATGATCATATCCATGCACTATTTATACTTTCTAAAAATATGGCACTTGCTAAAGTCGTTGAGGAAATGAAGCGACATAGCAGTCGCTGGATTAAGACAAAAGGCATAAACTATTCAAATTTTCATTGGCAAAGAGGTTATGCCGGTTTTTCAGTAAGTCCTTCGGTTTTAGATAAAACCCTGAAATATATAGAAAATCAAAAAGAGCATCATAAAAAGATGAGTTTTAAGGAAGAATATTTATTATTTTTGAAAGAATATGGGATTGATTATGATGAAAAGTATTTATGGACAGAATAATCTGCCCTTTCAGGGCGAATTTGTAAGTACTAAAAAGCTTAGGGTTTTACCCTAAGTTAGTATAAATTAGGCTTTCAGCCTATATTATAAAATAGACGAAAGCAATTACGCCCTGAAAGGGCAATTTACACTAGCCCAAAGCACCGCTTTGGGATAAATTGAATTAGTTTAGAATTACGCCCTGAAAGGGCAACTTAATATCCAATATTTTTAATATTAATTTTATGCAAGAAAAAATTATCATTCTCGATTTTGGTTCGCAATACACCCAACTCATAGCACGCCGCATACGCGAACTTAATGTCTATTGCGAAATACATCCGTACAACAAAGCACCAAAACACGACCAAAGCATAAAAGGCTATATTTTATCCGGCAGTCCCTTTTCCGTGCGCGACAATAATGCGCCAATTCCCGATTTGTCCGGTATAAAAACCAAATTTCCGCTGCTTGGAGTCTGTTACGGAGCCCAACACATGGCACAAAACTACGGTGGCGAAGTACTGCCCTCAAAACATCGTGAATACGGGCGTGCCAATCTCGAATACATTGATACCGGAAACGAACTCTTTAAAAACATAAAAATCAACACCCAAGTATGGATGTCGCATGGCGATACAATAGCAAAACTACCGGATAATTATAAAGTTATAGCAAGTACCAAAGATGTAAAAGTAGGAGCTTATAAAATTGAAGGCGAAGCCACCTACGGTATACAATTTCATCCCGAAGTATATCATACCACCGAAGGCAAACAAATGCTCAAAAACTTTGTGGTAGATGTTTGCCGTTGTAAACAAAACTGGACACCAGACTCATTTGTCGAAACCACCATAGAAGAACTAAAACAAAAGCTCGGAAACCATAAAGTCGTGCTCGGATTATCCGGCGGAGTAGATTCCTCAGTAGCAGCAGTTTTATTGCATCGTGCCATAGGCGATAATTTGCATGCCATATTCGTCGATAACGGACTATTGCGTTACAATGAGTTTGAAGAAGTGCTGGCAACCTACAAAAAAATAGGAATAAATGTGCATGGAGTAGATGCCAAGGAACGATTTTTAAGCAAGCTCAAAGGAGTTTCCGAGCCCGAAGCCAAACGAAAAATAATCGGTAACGAGTTTATCGAAGTATTCGACCAAGAAGCACACAAAATCCAGAACGTAAAATGGCTGGCACAAGGCACCATTTACCCCGATGTAATTGAGTCCGTGTCCGTTAACGGACCTTCGGCAACCATAAAATCGCACCATAATGTAGGCGGTTTACCCGATTTTATGAAGCTCAAAATTGTTGAGCCCTTGCGCCTGTTGTTCAAAGACGAAGTACGCCGTGTAGGTCGTGCACTGCAAATGCCCGATTTTATACTCGACCGTCATCCCTTTCCCGGTCCCGGTTTGGCAATACGCATTCTCGGCGATATCACCCCCGAAAAAGTCCGGATTTTGCAAGAAGTTGACCACATATACATCTCTGCAATGAAAGAAAAAGGCTTGTACAACAAGGTATGGCAAGCCGGAGCAATACTCTTGCCCATACAGTCGGTTGGTGTTATGGGCGATGAGCGCACCTACGAGCAAGTAGTAGCCCTGCGTGCCGTCAGCTCCACCGATGGAATGACCGCCGACTGGTCGCATCTGCCCTACGAATTTTTGGCAGAAGTCTCCAATAAGATTATCAATCAAGTAAGAGGCGTTAATCGTGTAGTTTACGATATCAGTTCCAAACCACCGGCAACCATAGAGTGGGAATAAAATTTTTATTCGGGCGGCTACGGGCTTTCCGCTCATAGTCCCGATGATGAAAAATAACAAAACTTTAAAATTAAAAGGAGCTCATTTCAATCGCTCTTATAATTTTAGTTTTGTATATTTTTCACCATCGGGA
>JALSLF010000086.1 GCA_026988445.1 Bacteroidales bacterium | reverse complement strand
CAACAAGGTCGCCAAGTGTATCAACATCAGCTGCTTTCAAGCAGTTTAGTGCACGAACGGATAAATCCATATCCACTAATCGCGTTTTCAGTAATTGACGCATATGCAATACTTCTTCATCAAATTCCTCATTTTCATAATTATCATCAGAATCAAGTGTAATTTTTTCATCTGAAAATAACATAAAATGATGAATTAAAATTTTGGCGGCTTCTTTCAATGCATCTTTGGGGTGAATAGACCCATCTGTATCAATATCAATAACTAATTTTTCATAATCAGTTTTTTGCTCAACACGATAGTTTTCAATAGAATATTTTACATTTTTAATTGGTGTAAAAATTGAATCTATCGCAACAACACCCAATTCAGCATCTTCATTTTTATTTTCCTCAGCAGGCACGTACCCTCTACCTTTATTAATCGTAAGTGTCATTTGGAGTTTTACATCGGACTCCATTCGACAAATAACCTGTTCGGGGTTTAAAATTTTAAAGTTTGTCAAAAACCTGCTAATATCATCAGCTTTGAAAACCTCTTGCCCGGAAATAGTCATAGAAACTACCTCGCTGTCTTCATCCTCGATTATTTGCTTTAAACGAATCTTTTTCAGGTTTAAGATAATTTCTGTAACGTCTTCTATAACACCGGCAATTGTAGAAAATTCGTGATCTACGCCCTCTATTTTAACAGAGGTTATTGCAAAGCCTTCCAAGGATGAAAGCAAAATACGGCGCAATGCGTTTCCAATGGTAATTCCATAGCCCGGTTCAAGTGGACGGAATTCAAAAGTACCCGAAAAATCATCGGCTTCGAGCATTATAACCTTATCAGGTTTTTGAAAAGCTAAGATTGCCATAAATTATTAATTATGTTTTTTTTTATTTAGAATATAGTTCAACGATAAGTTGCTCTTTAATATTTTCCGGAATATCACTACGCTCCGGTACACTCACAAATTTTCCGCTCATAATGCTAGCATCCCATTCTAACCAAGGGTATTTTGAATGGTTAGTAGAAGCCAACGAATCAGCAATTACTTCTAATGATTTAGATTTTTCACGTACTCCAACAATATCTCCTGGACGCAAAGTGTAGGAAGGAATATTTACAATTTCCCCATTCACGGTAATGTGCCTGTGCGAAACCAATTGTCTTGCACCTGCACGCGTTGGAGCAATACCTAAACGATAAACCACATTATCCAGCCTTCTTTCAAGATATTGAAGCAATACCTCTCCGGTAATTCCTTTACTCCTGGAAGCTTTCTTAAACAAATTCGAGAATTGCTTTTCCAAAATACCATAAGTATATTTAGCTTTTTGCTTCTCCTTTAACTGAACGGCATATTCTGAAAGCTTTCTTCTTCTTTTACTTCCTCCATGCATTCCCGGAGGATAATTTTTCTTTTCTAAATATTTATCCGGTCCGTAAATTGGTTCACCAAATTTACGGGCAATTTTTGATTTTGGTCCTATATATCTAGCCATTGATTTTCTTTCTAAAATTATTAATTATACTCTTCTTCTTTTAGCAGGTCTGCAACCATTATGTGGTAATGGTGTTACATCAACAATTTCAGTAACTTCTATTCCCATTCCATTAATTGCACGTATAGCAGATTCACGTCCGTTACCGGGTCCTTTTACGAAAACTTTCACCTTGCGTAAACCAAGATCGTGAGCCGTTTTAGCACACTCTTCAGCGGCAACTTGTGCTGCATAGGGAGTATTCTTTTTAGATCCTCTAAAACCCATTTTCCCGGCTGATGACCAAGAAATTACTTGTCCTTGACTATTTGTCAATGAAATAATAATATTGTTAAAAGATGAATGAATGTGTGCTTGACCTAGTGGCTCAACTTTTACTACTCTCTTTTTTGAAACTTTAGTCTTCTTCGCCATAATCAATTATTTTTTAGTAGCCTTTTTCTTGTTTGCAATTGTTTTCTTTCTTCCCTTACGTGTTCGGGCATTATTTTTTGTAGACTGCCCGCGCACAGGTAAACCAATACGGTGACGGATGCCACGATATGAACCGATATCCATCAAACGTTTAATGTTCATTTGAACTTCTGAACGTAACTCACCTTCAATCTTAAACTCATCGTTAATTACATTTCTGATCTCAGTTTTTTGATCATCGGTCCAATCTTTAACCTTTTGGTTAATGTCAACACCCGCTTTTTCCAAAACTTTTTGTGCTGTACTTCTGCCTATACCATAAATATACGTTAAGGCAATCTCTCCTCTTTTGTTATCCGGAATATCAACTCCTACTATTCTAGCCATAAATCATTTAATTAATAATTTGAACTTAACCTTGGCGTTGTTTAAACTTAGGATTTTTCTTATTAATAACATAAATCCTACCTTTGCGTTTTACAATTTTGCAATCCGCACTACGCTTTTTTACTGACGCTCTAACTTTCATCTGTTTATATTTTAATGTTCCTTAAAAGCTATCTGCTTATTTATATCTAAAAGTAATTCTTCCTTTTGTTAAATCATACGGAGACATTTCAACTTTTACTCTGTCACCGGGTAATATCTTAATATAATGCATTCTCATTTTTCCGGAGATATGCGCTGTAATAATATGTCCATTTTCCAGTTCAACACGAAACATGGCATTTGATAATGCTTCTTTTATGGTTCCGTCTTGCTCTATCGAAGGTTGTTTAGCCATTGTTATTTATTATTTAATACTTCTTCTACAAATTTAAATGATGATAATATATCTGCTTTTCCGTTTTTCACAGCTATTGTATGTTCAAAATGAGCAGAAGGTTTACCATCCTTTGTTTTAATAGTCCAACCATCGTTTTCTTGATAAATTTCTTTTTTACCAAGATTTATCATGGGTTCAATAGCAATAACCAAACCCTCTTTTAGCTGAATACCTCTGCCTCTTTTCCCATAATTAGGCACTTCCGGCTTTTCATGCAAGTTTTTACCTACTCCATGTCCAACCATCTCTCTAACAACAGAAAAACCATGACTTTGAGCATGATATTGAACAGCAAAACTAATATCGCCTAAACGATTTCCAGAAACTGCTTTTTCAATCCCCAAATATAATGCTTCTTTTGTTACCTGCAATAATTTTTTTTTCTCTTCGGAGATTTCACCTATTGCGAAAGTATAGGCAGAATCACCATAATACCCGTTCATCACAACACCACAGTCAACCGAAACAATATCACCTTCTCTAAGTTCATAATTTGAAGGTATACCATGTACTACTGTTTCATTTACTGAAATACATAAAGTATTAGGAAATCCTCCATAGCCAAGAAAACCGGGAACACCACCACTATCGCGGATAAATTCCTCTGCTCGTTTATCAAGCTCAATTGTCTTAATACCCGGGCGAATAATTTTTGCGATTTCGCCATGTGTTTTGGCAACCAGCATATTGCTTAATCGCAAAAGTTCAATTTCCTCGGCTGTTTTATAATATATCATCAAACAAAGAACGTTCTAATTTATATAGAAGTAGTAGCTCCTGCTCTACCTTTAATCCTTCCGGACTTCATTAAGCCATCATAATGACGCATTAACAAATGACTTTCAATTTGCTGCAAAGTGTCTAAAACTACACCAACCAGAATCAGTAATGATGTACCTCCAAAGAAATGTGCAAACTGATTATTTACACCGGCAATCATAGCAAATGCAGGCATAATAGCAACAAAAGCAAGAAATATAGAACCGGGTAATGTTATTCTGGACATTACCGTATCTAAATATTCAATGGTTTTTTTACCGGGTTTAACACCAGGAATAAATCCTCCATTCTTTTTCATATCCTCTGCCATTTGTGTTGGATTAATAGTAATAGCAGTATAAAAATAGGTAAATACCACCACCAATAAACCAAACACAAAATTATACCAGAAACCTGTCATATCAGCAAAAGCAGCAGCAATACCTGTAGTTGTTTCTGTATTAAAGCTACTTAACATTAAAGGAATAAACATCAACGCCTGGGCAAAGATAATAGGCATAACTCCTGCTGCATTAACTTTTAAAGGTATATACTGCCTTACTCCACCATATTGTTTGTTTCCAACAATACGCTTTGCATACTGTACCGGTATTCTTCGAGTACCCTGAACTAGTAAAATAGTAGCTGCAAAAACAAGGAACAAAATCACAAGTTCTAATAAAAAGGCAACAAGCCCGCCACCTTGCTCTTCAATTCTGGAAACAAATTCGGCAAATAAAGAGAATGGTAAACGAGCAATAATACCAATCATAATCAATAAAGATATACCGTTTCCAATACCTTTATCCGTAATCTTTTCACCCAGCCACATA
>JALSLF010000085.1 GCA_026988445.1 Bacteroidales bacterium | reverse complement strand
GGATTAGAGCGTGGAAAACCGTATTTTAAATCGCCTTTAATATGCAATCCTATTTTTGCCAATTGTGCACGTATTTGATGATGCCTGCCGGTATGCAATTCAACTTCAAGCAAATAATACCTGTTTGTGCGTCCTTTTAAGCTATAGCTTAAACTTGCCTTTTTTGTATTGGCTTTTTGCCGCTCATAAGCATACGATTTATTTTGTTTTTGATTTTTCAACAAATAATGCTCTAAATAACCGCTTTCTTGCGGTGGCGGCTTATCAACTACTGCCCAGTATATTTTTTTGATATTTTTATCTTTAAATATTTGATTCATACGACTAAGTGCCTTACTTGTACGCGCAAAAATCACAATTCCGCTGGTAGGGCGGTCTAAACGGTGTACCAATCCGAGAAATACCTCACCGGGTTTGTTGTATTTTTCTTTGATGTAGGCTTTTAACTTATCTATTAAGCTTTCATCACCGGTTTTATCGCCTTGAACAATCTCTGAACAAGCCTTATTTACAATAATCAGGTGGTTATCTTCGTAAAGAATTTGCATATTTTCAATAAAAGTAAATAATTTAATAAAGCATGTTTTAAATTAAATGAATATTGGGTAAAAATTTAAAATCTTTCCGGTTATAAGTAAAAAGCGGTAAATCATAAGCAATTGCAGTAGCCACGATATAAGCATCAGGAATACTTAAACTATGACTTAGTTTAAACTTTTCAATAAAAGAAACAGCTAATACGGATATTTTTTTGTCTATATGAATAAGCGGATATTTAGCAATTCTTTTACTTAAAACATTCAGTTCGTGCTTATTTTCGCAGCCCCAAAGCAATTCCATTTTTACAATAGAAGGAATGAGCATATTTTCTGTTCCTATTTGAAGTATTTTTTTTAGCGTAGATTCATCATTTCTGAACCAATGAATAAAAATATTAGTATCGAAAATTACAAACTGCGTTTCCATGCTTGACTTCTTAATTGCTCAGCGGTAATATCTTTATTACCAAAAATATTTGCAAAATCAGCAATATCTGTTTCTTCAAATGACCATGATATGGGTAGCTCTTTATATTTTTCGCTCTGTAATTTACGTATTCCTGAAAGTGTATCAAATTTTATTTTCCCTTCAACATTTTCAATATCTTCATCTATAAAAGTTACAATAACTTTCATCCGCTTATTGATTTTAACCGGCTTTTCAAATTCTATACGACCGTTCTCAAAAACTCCTTTTAATTCAATCATAAATCAATTTATTTAACACAAATTTACGAATAATACCTTAAATCCGCAACTATGTCCGTAGCGAAAAGCCAGAAACTTGCCCGACTACCGGCGGGTGTTCGTCAGTATTGGTGTAGCGCAGTTTTGAGACACACAAGCGTCCGCCAGCTGGCGGACGGTGAGTATCGAAAAACGAGCATTCCCAATAATGGCGTACAGTCTGGCTTTGCAGTAGAAGATAGTTGCGGATTTAAGGTAATAAATAACTTTATCAATATTTTATGATATCGGAATTCTAAATCTTATTCAGCCTGCCTCATCGACAGTTGTATTCTTTTTCTCGGTATATCCACACTAATTACTTTCACTTTTACTTGTTGATTTAAGGAAACTACATCTGCCGGATTACTTACAAATTCATTTTTCAGCTCGGAAATGTGTACCAAACCGTCTTGTTTTACCCCCACATCAACAAAAGCACCAAAATTAGTAATGTTGGTAACAATACCCGGCAATACCATACCTTCGTATAAATCCTCAATTTTATGAATGCCCTGTGCAAACTCAAATACCGAAATTTTGGTTCGGGGGTCGCGCCCTGGCTTTTCCAATTCAGCCATAATATCTTTTAAAGTAGGCATCCCGATTTTATCATCAACATAAGCATCTAAACGAATTTGTTTACGTTTATCTTTATCTCTAATTAATTCATCAACTGTAGTATTCAAATCTTTAGCCATTTTTTCAACCACATGATACGATTCTGGGTGAACAGCACTATTATCCAAAGGATTTTTTGCACGCGGAATACGCAAAAAGCCGGCAGCCTGCTCAAAAGCTTTCGCCCCCATACGTTTCACCTTCTTTAATTCTTTCCTGCTTTTAAATGCACCGTTTTCCTTGCGATAATCAACAATATTTTGAGCCAATTGCGGGCCCAATCCCGACACATAGGTTAAAAGCTGTTTACTTGCCGTATTCAAATCCACGCCCACTAAATTTACACAACTTTCAACAACCGCATCAAGGCTTTTCTGGAGTTTATTTTGATCTACATCGTGCTGATATTGCCCCACTCCTATCGATTTAGGCTCAATTTTCACCAATTCGGCAAGCGGGTCCATCAGGCGGCGACCAATAGAAACCGCACCGCGCACCGTAACATCATATTCGGGAAATTCTTCGCGCGCAATTTTTGAAGCCGAATAGATAGATGCTCCACTTTCATTTACAATAAACACCAGTACATCTCTATCAAATTTAACAGCTCGTTTAATAAAATTTTCGGTTTCCCTTCCGGCAGTTCCGTTGCCGATAGCAATCGCTTCAATATCGTATGAACTTACCAGATGCCTGATTTTTTTTGCAGCTTGTATGGTCTCCGATTGTGGCGGATGCGGATAAATGGTCTCGTTATGCAATAAATTACCTTGAGCATCTAAACATACTACTTTACAACCGGTACGATAACCCGGATCAATGGCTAAAACCCTTTTTTCACCTAAAGGTGAACTCAATAACAACTGACGTAAATTTTTTGCAAAAACTTGAATGGCTTCTACATCCGCTTTTTCTTTAATAATATTTCGATATTCTGTTTCTATCGAAGGTTTCAGCAAACGGGAATAAGCATCTGATATAGCCAAACTAAGTTGTTCGGCAGTATCGTTATGGGTATGAATATATTTACGCTCCAACAAATAAAGCGCTTCCTCTTTGGAAGGAGCAATATTTAATTTCAAAAAGCCCTCTTTCTCACCACGAAACATAGCCAAAATACGGTGCGAAGGACTTTTCATCATCGGCTCGCTCCAATCAAAATAATCTTTATATTTTTGTCCTTCCTCCTCTTTGCCTTTTACAAGTGATGTTTCAATAATTGCCTCTTTTTCAAACAGTTTTCGTATAATGTTTCGTGCTTTTACATCTTCATTTACTTTTTCAGCAATAATATCGCGTGCACCTTGCAGTGCAGCTTCCACATCTTCCACCTCATCATTTAAAAACTTCTCGGCTTCTAAATCAATATCTGTATTTTTTTCTTTAAAAATAATTTCGGCAAGCGGTTCCAAACCTTTTTCACGTGCCTTTACCGCACGGGTTTTGCGTTTTTGCTTATAAGGCAAGTACAAATCTTCCAACTCATTAAGTTCCTGCGCTTTCATTATTTGAGTACGCAGGTCGTCGCTAAG
Source organism: Bacteroidales bacterium (assembly GCA_026988445.1). GTDB lineage: Bacteria > Bacteroidota > Bacteroidia > Bacteroidales > NBLH01 > NBLH01. The sequence continues at coordinate 908 of JALSLF010000085.1, read as the reverse complement.
TTTTCCGGCTTTTTCAATAGCAGATAGAATGCTTTCACGCCTTTTTTCTATTTCGGTAAATTTTTCTTGTAAAGATTTTATATCTGCAATTTGAAGCTCATCTAAATTTCCGGTTCTTTCTTTACGATACCGGCTAATAAAAGGAATAGTAGCTCCTTCATTCAATAGTTCCAATGTATTCGCAACCTGTTTTTGCGAAATTTGTAATTGCTTACTTATTTTATCAACAAAATTTATTTCCATATTTTTTTCAATTAAGGCTTCAAAGTTATAATTCTTCTGCAAATTTGAAATTTTAATAGATATTTTTAATTATAAATAACTGAATATCACAACAAAATTTTATCAACAATAGTATCTTCCTGTTTATTTTTTTAATAGGTTTGTAACACATATTACCAAACACTTAGCTAAACAAAAATGAAACTTTCAAAACAACTAATTACAGTGCTTATTTTTATAGCTGTTAATCAATATATTACAGCTCAAAAATCAATATTGCAAGAAGAAAATGATAAATACAAAAGCTATACCTTCAAAAGCGAAAAAGAATGGGATGTGTTTAATCATTTTGTTCCGCAAAAAAACAAGAAAACGTACGGATATAAAAATACCGATTTAACAAAAGTTATATTTGGTTGGAATCCCTATTGGATGGGCACGGCTTATAAAGATTTTGATTATTCACTTTTAACCGATGTCTCGTACTTTTCCTACGAGGTTGATGCAAGCACGGGTTTGCCTTCTGATTTACACTATTGGAAAACTACCGAGTTAGTAGATTCAGCTCACGCTAATAATTGCAGAGTAAGCTTAACCGTAACTTTATTTAGCGGACATGCTACTTTTTTTGCAAACAAAAATCTTCAACAAACTCTTATTGATACAGTTATTTCACTCATTCAATA
>JALSLF010000084.1 GCA_026988445.1 Bacteroidales bacterium | reverse complement strand
ATAAAAGAAACCGGAAATAATTTAATTGCTGCCTTAGATAAATTTGACAGTGTAGGCATTATTGACAGTTATTTTCCCGAAGCAGATTTTTTTGTTGAATTTGAACGATTTGACCGTCATATTGATAAATTACGCCGTACCGGTAAAAAAATTGATTATGTGAGTATTTGTTCGCCTAATTATTTACACGATTCGCACATTCGTTTTGCCCTGAAACAACAAGCCGAAGCTATTTGTGAAAAACCTTTGGTTTTAAACCCTTGGAATGTAGATGCCTTGGCTGAAATAGAACAGGAAACCCGGCGCAAAATCAATACTATTTTACAATTACGCTTGCATCCGAGTATTGTTCAGTTGAAAAAAGAAATAGAAGAAGGGTCCAAAGATAAAATTTATGATATTGATTTAAGTTACATCACCTCGCGCGGACATTGGTATTTTACCAGTTGGAAAGCGGATTTAAGCAAATCGGGCGGAGTAGCAACCAATATAGGCATTCATTTTTTTGATATGCTCACTTGGATTTTTGGTGATGTACAAAGCAATTTTGTACATATTTTGGAGGCAAAGAAAGCTGCCGGCTTTTTACAATTAGAAAAGGCACGTGTACGTTGGTTTATGAGTCTTGATTACAATGATGTTCCGCAAAAACAGAAAGAAGAAGGATTGCGTACTTATCGCTCTATAACCGTTGACGGAAAAGAAATAGAGTTTAGTGGAGGTTTTACTGATTTGCATACCCTTAGTTATTTAGAGATATTAAAAGGAAAAGGTTTTGGCTTGGAAGATGCCCGTAAAAGTATAGAAACCGTTTACACCATTAGAAATGCAAAACCGCTGGGTTTACAAGGAGATTATCATCCGATGATAAAAAACTAATGCTTATTTGACTTTTGCCGGATTATTAATTGGTATCCGGTAATTTGTGAATTAAATTGGTAAAATATCTGTGCACATCAGTGTTAATCTGTGGAAAAACATAGCTATTTGTTAAATGTGTAAATATTTATCCACAGATCCGCCAGTGGTCGGACACGTAAACGCAAATTGACACAGATAATTTAAAATGTAATAATTTTTATCTGTGAAAATTAGTTTTTATCTGTGGATAAAAGCTAAGCTTATAAAAAAAATAATATATGAAATTAATACGTAAATGGAGTCGTATCTTACATAGAGATTTAGGCTTCTTTTTTATTGGCACCACCATTATTTATGGTTTATCGGGTATCGCTTTAAACCATCTGAGCGATTGGAATCCCAATTACTCCGTTGAAATAAAGGAGTTTAAAACAGCAATAGATTTAAAAAAAACGTCTGATATTGAAAAAAATGTTTTGCTTTTACTTGATAAAATTGATAACAGGGATAACTACAAAAAGCATTATTACCCGCAAAGTAATTTAATAAAAATATTTTTAAGCGGTGGCTCTTCTGTTGTGGTAAATACTGAAACAGGACAGGGTAGGGCTGAGTTTTTAAGAAAACGTCCGGTTTTTTATCAAGTTAATTATTTGCATTACAATCCAAATGTATGGTGGACATGGTTTTCGGATATATTTGCCGGAGTTCTGATTTTGTTGGCTGTTACAAGTATGTTTATGTTGAAAGGAAAATATGGTATGGCAGGTAGAGGTGGCTGGCTTACTCTTGCCGGAATTATCATCCCCGTATTATTTCTAGTATTTTTCAGCTAAATCTTTTTAAATCAATAGATTGATGCCTATTGAAGTAGCTGATTGCTCTATTTAGCTCTTAGTTAAAAGTTCGGTATAAAACAAAACTTGCGAATATATAGCAATGTTTTTATTTTTCTGTTTCTCATTTTCAAATTTTAGCTGTAAGTTTGTACGCCGTTTTAGCCTGATTAATTCATAAACTTATTAATTTATTATGTATAATGCATATCAATTATATATGTTGTAGCTGTAAAAATATTTTAGATTATTAAGTTTACCAAAGGTGCATTTTTTCTTTGTCGGACTTTTCGTTGCAAACCTTTTGCAGTATTAGAATACAGCTGCAAGGTTCGGCGCCTCAATTCCGACAAAGAAAAAACGCATGAATTTAATCAGGTTAGAAAAGGGCAAAAATAAACGTAACAACATAATTAATATTTAGAAGATGACAAAAATGGATGTGCTCCTCGGACTTCAATGGGGTGACGAAGGAAAAGGAAAAATTGTAGATGTTTTAAGTCCTGAATACGATATTATTTCACGATTTCAAGGCGGTCCTAATGCAGGGCACACCCTTGAATTTGGTGATTTTAAACATGTTCTTCATTCAATCCCTTCGGGCATTTTTAGAGATAACACTTTAAATTTAGTAGGAAATGGGGTAGTACTTGATCCTGTTATTTTTAAAGAAGAGATTGACAAAATCCGTAAAATAAAACCGGAAGCACTTAGCCGTTTATATCTTTCAAAAAAAGCACATCTTATTTTACCCACACATAAAGTATTGGATGCTGCATCGGAAGCTGCAAAAGGTAAAACCAAAATCGGTTCAACGCTTAAAGGTATTGGACCAACATATATGGATAAAACCGGAAGAAATGGTTTACGCATTGGCGATATTTTTGAAGATGATTTCTTGGAGAGATATAATTTTCTGAAAAATAAACATTTACACATTTTAAAACAATATAATTTTACTTTTGATATAAAAGAACAAGAACAAAAATGGTTTGAAGGTATTGAAAGTATCAAACAATTTAAGGCTATTGATAGTGCTTATTATGTGAATGATGCTTTAAACGAAAATAAAAAAGTACTGGCAGAAGGTGCACAAGGGAGTTTATTAGATATTGAGTTTGGAACTTACCCCTTTGTAACTTCCTCAAATACAATTAGTGCTGGAGCAAGCACAGGTTTAGGTGTTGCACCTAATAAAATAGGAGAGGTGTTGGGTATTTTTAAGGCATACACAACGCGTGTGGGTAGTGGTCCTTTTCCTACGGAACTTTTTGATGAAGACGGTAAATACTTACAAAATCAAGGTCATGAATTTGGTGCAACCACTGGTCGTGAGCGCCGTTGCGGCTGGCTGGATTTACCGGCATTAAAATATGCGGTAATGATTAACGGAGTTACAAAGTTAATCATGACCAAAGCAGATGTGCTAAGCGGCTTAAAAACATTTAAAGTGGCTGTGGGATATAAAATTAAGGGAAAAGAAACCACAGAAGTTCCTTATGAATTTAACGAACATTTAAAGCCTGTTTATCAAGATTTTGAAGGCTGGAATGATGATTTAAGTAATATACAATTATACAAAGATTTACCTGTTCAGTTAAAAAACTATATCGAGTTTATTGAAAAAGAAACCGGAGTTCCTGTTTGGATTGTTTCATTAGGTCCTGACAGAGAAGCAACCATTATCAGAGATTAAATTATGGGAAAGATAGCTGCAATATTTGGTGCTACAGGCTTAGTGGGAAAAAGCTTATTGAAGCAATTGCTTGATAATGATGATTATATTAAAATTATTGTTTTTAACCGGCGTTTACAAAATTATAATTCAGCTAAAATAGATGAAGTTTTGCTTGATTGGAATAATATTGAGCGAATTAAAAATCAATTAATTGCTGATGAATTATATTGTTGCGTAGGGACTACGATAAAAAAAGCCGGTTCAAAAGAAAATTTTCAAAAAGTTGATTTCCAAATACCGATTATACTTGCTCAAATTGCTGAACAAAATAAAATTAAAAAGCTTTTAATCGTTTCTTCTTTAGGCGCAAATGCACAAAGTAATAACTTTTATTTGCAAACAAAAGGAAAAATGGAAGAGGAAGTATTGAAATTTAATATTCCGAAAATTCATTTTTTCAGACCTTCAATGCTTTTAGGCAAACGAGAGGAGTTTAGAACCGGTGAAGAACTGGGCAAAATGGTAATGAAAATATTTAATCCGCTAATGATTGGCAGTTTACGTAAGTACAAAGCTATTCCGGCAGAAGTGGTAGCACGGGCTATGATAAAAACAGCGGCTGAAAATAGCCCCAAAGTATTTTTTAATTCTGATGAGCTGTGGAATTTAGCTTCAAACTTGAATGTGTAGCAAAAAAATAATAATTACCGGCGATCGTTCGCATAGTATTTTAAATCAAGAGCTTAATGAATATTATCATTCAGATAAAGGAGCTATAAGCGAAAGTAAACATGTATATATTGAAAACGGGCTAAGTCAAATTAAAAAAAACTCAATTAACATTCTTGAAGTAGGATTTGGTACCGGATTAAATGCTTTATTAAGCTATCAATACGCAAAGGAGAATGAGCTTAATATCAACTACATAACTATTGAAAAATATCCATTGCCTGCGGAACTCATTCAA
>JALSLF010000083.1 GCA_026988445.1 Bacteroidales bacterium | reverse complement strand
GTGGCGGACATATTAAATCTGCAAAATCTTTACCCATAAAATGGACAAACTATATGGATTGGATTGAAATTGTTCGCTTTAAAAATATTTTACCGGAAAATAAAATAGTAGTTTACGGATATACACCGGAAGAAACGGATAAAGTAGCCGGTTTATTTGCAAAAGCCGGATTTAAGGATATTTCGGTTTATCATAATTTTATAGATGAGTGGACAAAAAATACGAATTTTCCTATGGAAAAATTAGCTCGTTACCAACATTTAGTTCCTGCTAAATGGGTAAACGATTTAATTTCGGGTAAAAAACCGGAAGCCTACGATAACGATAAATTTATTGTGGTACATACACATTATCGTAATCGAAATGCTTATTTATCGGGGCATATACCGGGTGCTATTGATATGGATACATTGGCACTTGAAGCACCGGAAACCTGGAATCGCCGCTTGCCCGAAGAATTAAAAAAAGCATTGGAAGAGCACGGTATAACCGCGGATACTACGGTAATTTTATACGGAAAGTATATGAACCCTGATAATGCAGATGATTTTCCGGGCAGTGCTGCCGGGCATATCGGTGCCATACGCAATGCATTTATTATGCTTTATGCCGGAGTAAAAGATGTGCGTGTGCTCAATGGTGGTTTTCAATCGTGGAAAGATGAAGGGTATTTAGTTGATACGGATGATCTTCCGAAAAATCCTGTTAAGGAATTTGGGATAAAAATTCCGGCTCATCCTGAACTAGCGGTTGATATGGAACAGGCAAAAGAAATGCTAAAATCAGAGGATGCTGAACTGGTAAGTGTTCGCTCATGGGCGGAATTTATCGGTGAAGTAAGCGGATATAATTATATTGAAAAAAAAGGAAGAATTCCGGGGGCAATTTTTGGTAATTGCGGTACCGATGCTTACCACATGGAAAACTATCGAAATGTGGATCATACGGTACGCGAGGCACAAGAAGTTGCAAAAATTTGGGAAGATGCCGGTATTACACCCGATAAACATCTGGCATTTTATTGCGGTACCGGTTGGCGCGGTAGCGAAGCTTTTTTTAATGCATGGTTAATGGGCTGGCCCGGAGTATCGGTTTTTGACGGGGGTTGGTTTGAGTGGAGCAATGACCCGAATAATCCCTACGAAACAGGAATACCCGAAAATTAATATGTAGCCAATAAAATAAAAATTATGAATATAGCAGTAATTTACGGTTCAAACCGTAGCGACCGGCAAGGAATAAAAGCTGCCCGTTTTGTGCTTAATCAACTTAAAAAAAGAAATTTTAATACAAAGCTTATTGATGCAAAAGCATATGATTTACCTTTTTTGGATAAGATGTACAAAGAATATCCCAAAGGGGAAGCACCGCAATCTATGGAAAGCATTCATCAAGAATTGGAACAAGCCGATGGTTTTGTTATTGTTTCCGGGGAATACAATCACAGTATTCCGGTAATTTTAAAAAACTTCCTGGATCATTTTCAGCAGGAATACTATTTTAAACCAAGTGCTATAGTTTCTTATTCGGCAGGTACTTTTGGCGGAATGCGTGTAGCAGTTCATTTAAGGGCAGTTTTGGCAGAATTGGGTATGAGCAGTATCCCTACCGTTTTCCCTGTTTCGGCAGTCCAAAACTCGTTTGATGAACAGGGGGTGGCACTTAATGAATATTACAATAAACGTGTAGTACGCTTTATTGATGAATTTGAAAGGTATCTTTTTGCATATAAAACACAAAGAGAAAAAGGAGTGCCTTATTAGGCATCTGTTTACAGAAAAAGTATAAAAAATAAAAAAAATAGATAAAATGAAAGCAATTTGGAATAATCAAGTAATCGCCGAAAGTAATGAAACCATTATTATTGAAAAAAATCATTACTTTCCGCCGGAATCAATTAAAAAGGAATTTTTTGAAGCTACCGATACCCACTCGGTTTGTCCGTGGAAAGGACATGCTGCTTATTACAACATTATTGTTGACGGTAAAATAAACGAAGATGCAGCATGGTATTATCCCGAACCGCATGATATTGTTAAAGATATTGCCAATTATGTAGCTTTTTGGAAAGGAGTGGAAATAATTAAATAAACGAAAGATGAATTATTTAGAAGAACAAATTATTTCTATAGGGAAAATCAGGATAAAAAATCATCTTGCCGACATTGGCATTGAAACGGTCAGAGCAGAGATTATTAAAGGACTTAAAGCTCCAAAAAAATATATTTCGTCTAAATTTTTTTATGATGAAAAAGGTTCTCAACTTTTTGAAGAGATTACTCAATTGGCAGAATATTACCCAACCCGGACAGAAAAGAAAATATTATCAAGCTTTGTTAAAAATTCAAGTATTGATTTTACTGATTTGTCTATTATTGAGTTAGGTAGTGGAGATAGTTCTAAAATTAAGCTTTTGCTAAAGCAAATTTCGCAAAACTCTTTGTCGAGTATTCGCTATTTTCCGGTGGATATTAGTGCGTCGGCTATATTAAAATCATCAGAAGAGCTAATGCAAGAGTTTGAACTAAAATCAATAACAGGAATTGTAGCAGATTTTGTTCATCAGTTAAACGTTTTACCCAAAGCCGGCAGAAGATTGTTTTGTTTTTTCGGCAGTACCATCGGTAATTTTAGAAAAGCGGAGCAGAAAAAATTTATTACTGAATTAGGAAACGAAATGCAAGCCGGTGATGCACTTTTATTGGGCATGGATATGGTAAAAGATATTTCGGTATTGGAAAAGGCTTATAATGATGAAAAAGGGGTAACCGCGGCTTTTAATAAAAATATTTTAAATGTAATAAATGCGCTTTGCAATGCAAATTTTGATATTGATGATTTTGAGCATATTGCTTTTTATAATCAAGCGGAAAATCGAATAGAAATGCATTTAAAAGCCTTGAAAGAAATGGATGTTTCTCTTAATTCCGGTTTCAATATAATTCATTTAAGAAAAGGTGAAAAAATTCATACCGAAAATTCGCATAAATTTACAGATAAGGATATTAAATCTATTGAAAAGTGGGGAAACTTAAAAATTAAAAATATTTTTACTGATGAAAATCGGTGGTTTAAATTGATTTATTTTGTGAAAAGTCGATAATTAAAGTTTTATTATTATCTCAACTTTTGCAAGTTCATATTTCTGCCACAGATACACAAATCACTAAGGGTTTTGTTGATATTATAATTGTTAGCACTGAAATTTTTCTCTTTCCACCAATGGTAAAAAAAGAAAATCGAAATAAAAAAATTGAATTATTTCATTCGTGCAACTTGTCCGACTATCGGCGGATCTGTGGCTATATTATTATTTACACGCTTGCGAAAGTTAAGTTATTATTTTTTTGATTTAGACCCATCTTTATGAAAAACAGGAATGCTAAAATAAAAAACACTACCTTTCTGAGCTTCTGTATCGAGCCAAATTTCTCCGCCCATACATTCAATAAGATTTTTAACTATGCTTAGTCCCATTCCTAAGCCTCTGTATAGTTTTTTATTATCTGAATTTGCTTTTCTGAAGCGGTCAAAAATAAATTTAATATCTTCTTGATGGATACCTATTCCCGTATCCTTAACATAATACAGCAAATGCTCTTCATCATACGGACAAACGCCAATTTCTACATATCCGTTTTCAGTAAATTTTATTGAATTATCTGCCAAATGATAGAGTATTGTGTTTAAAGCATTTTCGTCGCTTGTAATAGATTGTTCAGCATCAATATTAATTTGTGCTTTAATTTCTACATTTTTACTTGTTCTAAATTCATTGGTATTTTTAAATTCACTTACAATTTTAAAAATAGGCTCTACTGCACTAAATGTAGAAATACTAAGCCGGTAATCACTTGATTGAATATCGGAAAGTTGAATAATTGAATCGATTATCCGAAGTAATGATTCTGCGGCGGTATATATATGGTCGATATAAGTTTTTACATTATCAGGCAAATTTTCTTCGTATTGGAGCACTTCGGCAAATCCGGTAATGGCATTTAAAGGTGTTCGTACTTCGTGCGAAAGATTTTCTAAAAAGGAAGTTTTCAATCGGTCGGCATGTTCGGCTTGTTCTTTTGCTTCAATTAAATCATGGGTTTGTTCATTAACCAGCTCTTCCAAATCATTTTTATATCTTTCTAATATTTTGTTTTGCTGCAATATCTCTTCATATTGTTTTTCTATGGTTGTGTTTTGTTGGTTAATCCGTTTTAAACTATTTTTTAGTTCGGCAGATTTTTTCAAAATCATATATAATAGCATCGATAAAATCAGAAATAATAAAATACCAACAATAACCGCATACAGATAAAAGGTGCTTTTTTCCTGTTCCGATACCAAATCTTTTTTTAC
>JALSLF010000082.1 GCA_026988445.1 Bacteroidales bacterium | reverse complement strand
TTACCGGTTTCTTCTACTATTCCTGAAAACATAATACTTACTTTATGTGTTTATTAATTTCTTAGCAAAATTATAATAATTTACTGAATTGGCTATAATGAATAAAGAATATATGCCTTATAACAGGAAATAGAAAACTCTGGAAACAAAAAAAACAATTAAAGTTTCCATAGTTTAAAAAGTTTTCTTAGTTTTGCGGCATGGAATTGAATGAAATTTTAGCCCGAACCTTTGAATTATACTATAAATACGCCATTAAAAGCGTAACTATGGATGATGTTGCCCGTGAATTAGGTATCTCAAAAAAAACACTGTATCAGCATGTTACCAATAAATTAGAACTGGTAGAAATGGTTGTACGCAGTGAAATGGAAAAATCAGTGCAAAGACATAAGAACATTCAACAAATGAATTTGAATGCCATTGAAGAGCTTTTTGAGGTTAGTAAAATAATGAATGAGCATTTAAAAAAGCATAATCCCGCTTTGTTTTATGATTTAAAAAAATATTATCCTAAACTTTATCATGAGATAAAAAAGAATAAAAGGGAAAAAACCTATGAATCTGTTCTAAGAAATTTAAAAAAAGGCATTTCAGAAGGTTTATACCGAAAAGAGATTAAAGCGGAAATAATTGCAAAACTGTACGTTTCGCGCTTGGAACAAAGTTATGAAGAAAGTATTTTTTCATTAGAAGAAATTACTTCTATCGAAGTTTTTAATGAAATTTTAATCTATCATCTACACGGTATTTGTAATGAAAAAGGCTTGGAAATTTTGAAAGGAAATCTTAATAAACTACAATAATTTTAAAAACATTGCATAATTAAGGCTAATAAGCATACAATTTAGTTTAAAAACGGTAACTTAAATATTAATAAATGAAACACATAGTACTATTTATTTTGGTTCTACTATCAGCGCCAAATTTAATATCTGCACAAACCGATAGTGTGCCGGCAAAGCATTATTTATCATTAGAAGATGCAAAAAATTATGCAATTGAGCATAATTATCAAAATAAAAATGCTGCAATTGATAAAGATATATCGAAAAAACAACAATGGGAATATTTGGCTATAGGTTTTCCTCAATTAAATGCTACGGCTGAATACAAAAATATGTTAAACTTGCCTACATCATTACTTCCCGGCGAGATTGTTGGCAGACCGGGTGAGTATATTCCTGTTCAGTTTGGACAGCAGCATAATGCAAGCTGGGGAGTTACAGCTACTCAGCTAATTTTTAGTGGGCAATATCTTGTAGGAGTTGAAGCTGCAAAAATTCTTACGGAATTGGCTAGTCAAACTTATACAAAATCTACTCTTTCAATTGAGGAAACAGTTACAAAATCTTATTATTTGGTACTTATTGCCGAAGAAAGTAAAAAGATTTTGGAAGAAACTAAAGCGAATTTTGAAAATCTGTTAAAAGAAATTGAAGAAAGCCATCGCTTAGGATTTGTTGAAGATATTGATGTTGATCAGTTACGGCTGACTAAGCAAAACAACGACAATACCATTATTTCAATTGATAATCAGATTGAATTAGCCTATCGTTTGCTTAAATATCAGTTGGGAATAGATTATAATGATAAAATTATTTTGACCGACAGCTTAGATAGATTTACAAAAAATATTGACGACCCCTATCTATTAGGTGAGCAATTAGAGTTAAACAAAAATATTGATTATCAAATTATGCAATCGCAAGAGGGTTTAAAACTTTCGGAATTAAAAAATGAAAAATCACAATATTTACCTCAAATTTCCGGCTTTTTAAGCTATTCGCAAAGTGCATATGATAATAATTTTTCGCAGTTGTTCTCTACCTGGTACACAACCAATATTATCGGTATTCAAATTAATATTCCTATTTTTTCCAGTGGTATGCGTAATGCTAAAGTCCAGCAGGCAAAAATGGAACTCGAAAAAGTAAAAAACTCAAAAGCTGAATTAGAACAAGGTTTAAACTTACAAGTAGAGCAATTACGAAGCAATTACATCAATGCGAAACTGAAATTTGAAAATGAAAAATGGAATATGGAGCTTTCTAAAAAAATAAATAATAAAACTGAAAAAAAATACAAACAAGGCATGGCATCCGCTAATGATTTAATGCTAACTCAAAACCAATATTTAATGGCTTTGAATAATTATTACCAAGCAATGTCTCAATTATTATCGGTAAGCACCGAGCTTTATTATCTCTTACAGAAAAATTAATTCAGAAATATTCTAATAATCAAATACATAACAACTCATAAAATGAAGAAAATAATAAGCATCATACTCATAAGTTTATTTTTTGCTTGCGGACAGTCAAATGACCCGGAAACTATAAAAAAGCAAATTGCCGAATACAAAAGTCAAATTGCTGATTTGGAAAATAAAATTGATGAACTAAACACTAAGCTAACGGAACAGGGAATTAGTGCAAACACTGTTAAACGTATAAGAGTTAAAACATTACACCTTACCCCGGTACATTTTTCCCATTTTGTTCATTCGGTAGCTTCATTAGAGGCAGTAAAAAGCGCATTTATTAGTCCTGAAATTAGCGGTCAGGTTAAAACGATTCATGTGCACGAAGGCGATTATGTGAAAAAAGGACAATTGCTAGTTTCTTTAAACTCAGATATTATTGAAAGCAATATTAAGGAGTTGGAAACAAATCTTGAACTCGCAAAAACCCTTTATCAGAAACAAGAAGAACTTTGGAAACAACAAATTGGCTCGGAAATACAATATCTTGAAGCTAAAAACAAAAAAGAAAGCCTTGAAAGTAAGCTCAACAGCTTATACATTCAGTTGGCAAAATCTAAAATTAAAGCCCCGATTACCGGCATTGTTGATTTAATTAATGTAAAAGAGGGTGAGTTAGCCATGCCCGGTGCACAAATTATTCAAATGGTAAATATTTCTACTTTTTATGTTAATGCCGATATTTCTGAAAAATTTATTTCGGTTATAAAAAAAGGTAGTCCTTTAAAAGTTAGTTTTCCCAGCTTTCCTGATTGGAAAATAGATACTAAGGTTTACCGAATTGGTAGTGTAATTAATCAATCAAATCGCACATTTAGAGTACAAGCTAAAATATACAATAAAAATAATATGCTAAAACCCAACATGTTGGCAAAAATCACTTTTCTTGATTTTGAAGTGGATAAAGCGCTTGTTGTTCCTTCAATTATTATTAAAAAAGACTTTAAAGGGAGCTATTTATACATTGTAGCAAAAGACGATAAAGGATACATTGCGCAAAAAAAATATGTAAAAACCTCATTATCTAACGATGAAGGTACTATGATAACCGAAGGAATTAGCGAAGGTGATAAAGTGATTGTTAAAGGATATAATTTGGTAAAAGACGGAATTGCAATTAATGTAATAGACAATTAATTTTTTCAATAGTTTGGTTCTTTTTTGTAATTAGTTGATAATTAGCGATTATCATTAGCCCCGACTTTTAATACTAAACAGCTATAAAATTGATATAAAAGTATTAGTATTATGCCGAACGATTAGCATGTTAAGAAAATTTATTTTCTGTTACATGATAACAATTCGGTAGAAGTTGAGGAATAATGAAGTAACATAATAAAGGGCTTTAGCCCAACAGAATATTTATCAAATTACTATTTTTTATAATTTAGCTTAAATTCATATTCCGATAAAACAGAAAAAAAAGCAAATTCATGGACGATAAAGAAAAAAATATAAATAGAGAATTCGGGCTCACTACTTATGCTTTAAAAAATAAGAATACCATATTTTTAATCACATTTGCCATTATTCTTTTTGGGATAACATCTTATTTATCCCTTCCCAAAGAACTAATGCCCGAAGTAAACATACCTACAATAATTATACAAACCGTTTATCCCGGAAACCCACCGGCAGATATGGAAAATTTGGTTACTAAAGTAATCGAAAAAGAAATTAAAACCATTAAAGGGATTGACGATATAAAATCTACATCCAGTCAAGATGTTTCAATGATAATTATTGAATTTAATTTTGATGTAGATATAAAAGATGCTTTGCAAGATGTAAAAGATGCTGTTGATAAAGCAAGAAGCGATTTACCCGATGATTTACCTCAAGACCCCGTAGTAAAAGATATTGATTTATCCGAAATGCCGGTTATTAATATAAACCTTTCGGGCGATTTTAGTTTAGAAGAACTAAAAGATTATGCCGAGTTTTTGCAGGATGAAATTGAAACCGTTTACGAAATATCAAAAGTAAACATTAAAGGCATTGAAGACCGTGAGCTGCAAATTAATGTTGACCCGCTTAAATTAGATGCTTTTCAACTAAGTTTTACCGATATTGAAAATGCAATTAATTCAGAAAATGTATCAATTTC
>JALSLF010000081.1 GCA_026988445.1 Bacteroidales bacterium | reverse complement strand
TTAATTAAAATATAGAAAATATTAATGTAACAAACATAACAGATTAATGAACAGTATATTATTAATATCGTTAACTAAACGACATTGATACTTTAGCTCAATTAAATTTTTATCAAAACAAAAATTTAACGAACTATATAAAAAAAAAGAACGCTCAAAATGTAAGCGTTCTTTTTTTTACTAAAATTTTGTTACTTTTAACCAAAGATAATAATTTTAGCAAAATATTTTATAAAAACCGGATATTGAAACTTAAAAGACTAAAATATATTCTATTGCTTTTTGTAGCCTTGCCGTTTTTTTCGTGCAGTCCTACAAAATATATCCCCGAAGGAGAGTATTTGCTGGAAAATTACAAAATAAAAGCCGATAAAAACGAAGTTTTAAGTTTTGAAATTGACGATTATATAAAACAAAAACCGAATAAACGAATTCTGGGTGTACCAATATATGCACGTATTTATAATATGGTAGATCCCATTAAAGAAGAAAAACGCGAAGAAAAACGTCGCCCAAAAGAAGAAGCATTAAACCGAAAACGTTTAGCAAAAGGTAAAGACCCCAAAGAAAAAGCATATTTAACAAGATGGCTGCGCAAAATTGGTGAAGAGCCAGTTATTTACAGCCCTATTTTAACACGAAATACAACAAAACAACTTGAAACCCTTTTGTCAAACAATGGTTATTATGATGCTAAAGTTAAGGATACGGTAAAATTTTATGAAAAAAGAGCCATTGTAAATTATTATATTGAATCAGGAAAACCTTATACTATAAGAAATTTTAAAGATACCATTGCTGATTCAAAAATTCGGAATATCGTTCGTGAATATTTAAAAGCAAATCCGGTAAAATCCGGCAAACGGGTAGTAGGCGATGAACTGGCAGCTATTAGAGCAGATATTACCCAATTATTATTGAACAAAGGATATTTTAAGTTTTCAAATCAATACGTACTTTTTGAAATTGATACTATTGGAAAAGATCATCAAGCAGATGTTACTTTAATTATTAAAGACCCTGTAATCACAGATCCTGCCGGAAACAATATAGAAATTGCGCATGAACAATATGCTTTTGATAATTTTTATATTTATCCTGATTATGAACCGGAAAACA
Source organism: Bacteroidales bacterium (assembly GCA_026988445.1). Classification (GTDB taxonomy): domain Bacteria; phylum Bacteroidota; class Bacteroidia; order Bacteroidales; family NBLH01; genus NBLH01. The sequence goes on along the minus strand of JALSLF010000081.1, from coordinate 3,256 downwards.
TCATCCATCAAACAAAAACAAGAGAAATTATATACGATACCATTTCTGTTGATAAACACACTTATATTTTAGTTGATAAAAATGATAAATACAGAAACTCTGTACTTACTCAGGGTTTATTAGCCAAGCACGACAGTCTGTACAGTAGCGAAAAAGTACAACAAACATTTAGGTATTATGGATTTTTATCAAATTTCAGACTCATAAATATCAAGTTTGACGAAAAAGTGGGTACAAACGACAGCTTAAAAAGTTTAGATACCCATATCAGACTAACCCCAAGCACACAACAATCATTTACTGTAGAACTGGAAGGTAATTACACTGCCGGTAAATACGGAATGGGTACAAACTTTAATTATCAACATTTAAACCTTTTTGGGGGTGCTGAAATTTTCAATTTACAATTTAAAGTAGAGCTCAACAATCAAGACCCTGGTGTAATAGTGGAAAACAGCTATTTTAACGAAACCGAATACGGTGTAAATGCGTCCATTTTGATACCGAAACTAATAAGCCCATTCAAATTAAAAAGGGTTTATCAAAACGTTTTTCCTAAAACAAATTTTTCAGTAGGTTACCATTTTTGGTACAATAGCAACTATCGCCGAACGGTTTTTAGTACTATTTACGGTTATCGCTGGAAAACCAATGAAAAAAGCGGACATGATTTAAACCCTCTGGAATTTAATCTGGTTCGCTTAACCAATATGAGCCCAAAATACCTGCAAGATATACTCAAAACCAACCAGTTTCAGGAAAAATACGACCATATTATATTAAACAGCTCATACACATTCACATACAACACACAGGATGTAAAAAGGAAAAGAGATTTCATTTATCTCAGATCCAGTTCCGAAGCCGCAGGAAATATATTAAACCTGATATATAGCCTTATCAATCCGGCTAAAATGGGTGCAGGCGATTATCAGCGCGAAATTTATCAAATTATTGCAGACAGCGACACAAGCATTACTGACAATGATGTAGATTATTATGTAGATTCTTTAAACAATGCTCTGCCTTCATTTTACACAATGTTCAATTTACCTTATGCACAATATTTCAAAACAGAAATAGATTTTCGTTTTTACGATATTAAATCAGAGCGCGAAGAATTGGTGTACCGTATTAATCCGGGAATAATTTTTCCTTACGGAAATTCTTATTATTCACCGCAAGAAAAACAATTTTTCCTTGGTGGAGCCAGCAGTATGCGTGCTTGGCAGGCTAGAACATTAGGTCCCGGCTCGTATTCAGATACAGTTCAAGTTTATCAATACGGCGATATCAAACTGGAAATGAATATTGAATACCGTTTTAAAATGTTTTGGATAATAGAAGGTGCTTTATTTGCCGATGCCGGTAATATTTGGAGTATAGGTAAATACGAAACAAATGAAAGTAAAGTATTCCGTTTTAATCGCTTTTATAAAGAAATTGCACTTGGCGCAGGCTTTGGAACGCGTTTCGACTTTTCATTTTTTATCATTCGCTTTGATTTTGGACTAAAAATTTATAATCCGTCCTTACCCGAAGGAAACCGGTGGATAAACTCCGAATTTTATAAAGGCAAAAACTGGACTTTTAATTTTGGTATCGGATATCCGTTCTAAAAGCTAATAATATCTACTACACCTTTTACAAACAGTACTTTCCTGATTTTTATTTTCATCAAACCAATATAAATAATTGTGAAATTTTTATAAAACAATTATTTTTTTACATAAAATAACAATTATTATTGACCAATTAGCTTATCTTGTAAACAACTGATATGATACTAAATAAGCAAATTACTTAAAAAACATATATTTGTATCTTTTAACCCTTAAATATTTAATGATGAAAAAAATTATTTTATCTCTATTTGTAGCATTATTTGCTTTTAGCGGATTTGCTCAAAATGCAAATAACAAATTTGCATTTGGCATTAACGGTTTTATAACGGACTTTTACGGACCTATCAACAAAACATTTTATAAGTCCGGTGAAACAAACAAAGGCTTTGGTCCCTCTAACTTTACTTTTGCATATAATTTAACAAATCCGTTAAATATTGCAACAAGTGTAGAGTTTGGCTCGATACGAAATTATCCACAATCCATTTCTGACGATTTATTTTGGAAATGGGATGCCGGATTACAATTTCGTTTTCTTTCTTTTTTACAAGATGATGGCGCATGGTTTGACCCTTACGTATACGCAAACGCAGGGGTTGCACAAGTGAATAGTAACACTAACTTCTTGTATAATCTTGGTGCGGGAGTAAATTTATGGCTTAGTGAAAATTTTGCCTTTAATGTTCAATCCGGTTGGAATGATGGCATTAAAGAACTCAACTTCTTGGAAACCTCTTTTGGAATAAAGTTCCGCTTTGGAAAAAGCGACAGAGATAATGACGGAGTTTCCGATGCAGATGATCTATGTCCGGATGAAGCAGGGCTTGAATTATTGCAAGGCTGCCCTGATAAAGACAATGATGGAGTTGCAGATAAAGACGACGCTTGTCCTGATATTGCAGGAGTTAAAACACTTAGCGGATGCCCGGATAAAGACAATGATGGTATTGCCGATAAAGACGATGCTTGTCCTGATGTTACAGGTTTAAAAGAGCTTAACGGATGCCCTGATAAAGACAATGACGGCATTGCAGACAAAGACGATGCTTGTCCTGATGTAGCCGGTTTAAAAGAACTTAACGGATGCCCGGATAAAGATAAGGATGGTATTGCCGACAAAGATGATGCATGTCCTGATGTTACAGGTTTAAAAGAGCTTAACGGATGTCCAGACAGTGACGGAGACGGCATTGCCGATAAAGACGATGCTTGTCCTGATGTTGCAGGTATCAAAGAAAACAATGGTTGTCCTAAAATAAATAAAGAAGAAGAGAAAAAGTTAGAACAATCATTAACTTTTAGCGCTAAAAACATTCAGTTTGAATCAGGTAAAGACATTCTTAAAAAATCTTCGTATAAAGATTTAGACAATATTGTTGATATTATGAAAAAATATCCTTATGTTCGTTTTGCTATTGAAGGATATACTGATAATACAGGAAGAGCAAGCTCCAATCTGGTATTGTCACAAAAAAGAGCTGATGCTGTTAAAAATTACATTGTATCAAAAGGTATAGATGGCTCCCGTTTAAAAGCCAAAGGATATGGAATTGCAAATCCGATAGCAACAAACAAAACATCAGCAGGAAGAGCAAAAAACAGAAGAGTTGAAATAAAAATTATTAAATAGC
>JALSLF010000080.1 GCA_026988445.1 Bacteroidales bacterium | reverse complement strand
TAATTCCTTTTTTATTATCTTTTTTAAACTGCTTACTTTGTCCTTTTACTTCTTTTGCAGGCAATAAAGTATTAATAATACCTGTTTGAATGGCTTTCCATAAATATTTAAAAAATTTATCCGTGGGATTACGCTTATAAGCAATAAATCCACGGGTAAAACCCTGTTGTCCTTTAATATTATTCTTTTTTGCCACGGTATTAAGTAATGCATTAACAAATACAACACTTTTTTGCGGATTATCCGTACTTTTCATATCTAATTTTAAATTCCGGTATGACAAATCAATGTACCCATATGCACTATCATTATTTGCAACAAATTCTAAATCGGCACTTAAAATAGTACCTGATTTTATATTGAGCAGAAGTAAGCGGCTAAGCAGCTCATTCATAACACTTCCTTCAAATTCATTTAATTTAGCCTTAACCGAAAAATAATTGCCTGCATTAAAAACAGGCATACTAATAGATGCATTCAAATCAGCAGCACCCATAAAACGGGAATAAAACATAATGTTGATTACCGGTTTTTTCTCTAAAAAAATACTATCATTAGTAATACCGGAAATTTTAATATATGAAGATTTAAAATCAATATTTGCCGACAGCGTTTGGGGTACTTTGTCTCCAATACTTTGTACTCTTATAGTTGCATTTTCTGCTACTACTGTATCAATTTTGAATAAAACGGGGACTTCGCGAATTACTTGTGTAAGTAATTTTTGATATTTAAACGGCGGATCTTTTAATTTTTTATTTTTATAGCTTATTATATTCGGACTATTTACATAGATTTTTTTTAAGTATATTTTTTGCTTTTCGCGTATTGAATCTACATTAAAACCCTCAATACGAAATTTTCCGAGATTTATTTTTATCCAGCCTTTTTCATAGGGAATTTTACGGTCAAATTCTTGCCGGCTGTATTTAGGAATGATTCTAATACTATCTATTTCAACTAAATCTTGGCGAGAATCAAGAACAAAATTATCCGTTTTCAGCATATAGTACTCCGAAATATTTACGGCTAATTTTTGTACCGATAAATAAATTTGTGAAAATAAGACAGGTACTTTTTTTTCGATACTCAAACTATCAAAAACTACATCACCCAAAGTCAAGTTTAACGAATCTATTTTTAACATCGCATTTTTACGCAAAACATTTTCAAACTCAAAATCAAGTTGTTCAAATGATAGATTTTCAACATATATTGATTTCAATTTGGGGCTTAGCAATTTTGCCGGATTAAATGCTTTACGCTTTATTTTTTTCACTTCGGGGTTTAGAGTGATTTTAATATGTGGCGCTAAAATTTTTATTTTGTCAATAAATACATGCTTTGTTTTATAATATTTCCAAAACGATAAACCACTAACCGAAATGGTATTGAAACTTGCAGAAACAACATTTCTTAAAACGCCGGTTTTTACACTATCAATTATACCAGCTTTGGGTTGAATTTTCACACCGCTTATTTCAATATCACCATCCCAAACATGAAAATCAACATCTAGATATTCAAAATGATAAAAACTGCTATCGGTTCGCTCAATCATTTTATCTAATTCTTGTTTTACTACAGTTTCAAGTAAACTGTCAATTTTATGAATAGCAACAGCTAGTGCAATAATTAATATCCCGAGAATAACAAACAGTATTTTGTATTTTCTTTTCATAAGATTCACAACAATCCGCTTAATTTAGGTTAAGAAAATAAAGTTATTAAGAAAATATAACAAGACAAAATTCTGTATTATAAATTTTATAATTTACTTGCGCAATTTATCTTTGTAATTTAATTAAGCGATAAATATGAGCGTACAAAAACAATGGGCTGTTCCTTTAATTGCTGCATTATTATTTGTTTTGATACTGAGAATGTATTTCTTCTCTTTTTATATAGTACAATCGGAAAACATGAACAATACTTTACAAAAAAAGGATATTGTACTTATCAAAAAAAATGCAAAAATTAAAAAGAACAATATTGTATTAATACAACAAAAAGCAAATAAGCTGTTTAGTCGCTGTGTTGCTGTTCCGGGCGATACCCTTCTTATCCGGAAAGCTGAGATTTTTTTAAACGGACATAAATTTAAGCAGGGAAATCGTCCGCAAGCAAAAATCAGTGAAGCATATATTTTAAAAACGAATCGTTTTACACAAAAGCTCCTTTGGGATAAAAAAATTAGTTTTGATAAACAACTTTCTTATTTTGGACTTTATAAGATTAATACCGACGAAAAAACTTTAAAAGATTTAATAAAAAATTCAAATTTTTATTCGATAAAAAAAATAACCCTTCCTGCCGGAATATTTGACGACCACATCCGAAATTTTGTAAATCGCTTTTATTGGAATGTTGACAATACCGGAAAAATTATTATTCCCGGCAAAGGAATGAAAATTGAACTAAACCCTTACAATTATGAATTGTATAAAAAAATAATAAAAAACGAGACCGGAAATTTACCAAAACGTATTCATTCAAAGATATATATAGAAGGAAAACCTGTAAAAACATATACCTTTAAAAAAGATTATTACTTCGTAATAAACGATAATCGCCCCACAAAAGAAGATTCGCGCTACTTAGGCTTTATCTGCGAAGACGAAATTATAGGAAAGTTAGTTTTAAAACTTAAATAGTTTCAAAATTTGAAATAGATATCTTATTGCTTATAGGTATGTTGACTAAAATAATTTGTAAGGGTTTTATGAAGGGTTGGGTGTTTCAAAATACTTTATTTTCAGGTTAAGGTAGTTTTTGAAAGTCCCTTACTTTCATAATTTATCAGTTTTTTTTTGACTTGACAGCCAGCGAAGCTCTTGTCAATGTCTTTTTATTTAATATTCATGTTCTGAAAAAGAAGCTTTCTTTTTAAATCTATAAAAAAACCACAGCTAAGAGCGGCTGTGATACGTGCTCAGCTCTTTGAGCTGAGTATTTAACCTAAATTGGCCCAGATGCTGTTGCTGTATAATTGATTTTTATGAACTTTATCAGGTGCTGTTGTAGGTTGATTTTTTATAAAAAAATGCTGTCAGGTTTTTGCACGCTGACAGGCTTAGTGGCTGTAAAGGACTAAATCAAATTTTAAATAAGTTTAAAAACTATAAATCTAAAATTTTAATAAGCCTTTTCAAAATGCGTAAATCCAGAAAATAGTTTCATCTTCTTAGGAACACAGCTACAGATTTTAAGGTATCTTAGTGATTTAAAAACAGATCGTACAAAACACTTTCTTCTCTTCTGATTCTTAATGATAGTTTAGCAAACAGTTTGCCAAAGTCCTTAGCAAATTCAAGCCCCCTTTCTTCTTTCTCATATTTATTAAAAAAGGAAAGAGTCTCATTAGAAATAATATCCATTTCATCGGCAAAAACCTTTAAGGTACCTTTTAATTGCTTATTTTCAACTGCAGCTTTTTCTAAGTAAGGATATAAATTTTCATCTTCGTTCAATAGATGTTTAATCAATAAATCCTTGACTTCTAGTAATTTTCTCTGTCCAGTTTCGCTGCCAATACCAAATCGAACAACATCATTTAAAGCTCGTAGAATAATAGAGTGCTCTTCTTTTAACTTGTTTATTATACTTTTTTATCCATAATTTTACACCTTAAATAATTTTAAACAGCATCCCATTTACCCGATGTACGCAATTCTTCAACTATTAGCATTGCCTTTTCTTTAAGTATCAATTTATCTACTTTGGTGGTTCGCGTGATTGGGAAATCTTTATCTGAAGGCCAAATTTCAACGTGCAGTGGACGCTTGTAGGCGGCAATATTTTTGCAATGCTCGTGAATCTCATCGGGCATTAGTTCAACATCTTTTTTAACTTTTACAAAAGCAAAAATGCCTTCGTCGAAAATTTTGTGTTTTATACCCACAACATCTACCTGATCTACTTTCGGGTGCTCGGCTATAAATGCTTGTACTTCATCGGGGAAAACCTGATAGCCTTTTTGCTTGATTACAAACTTATCTCTGCCGGACAGGTATAATGCCCGATAGCTGCCCATGTCTTTAAAATATCCTAAATCGCCACTATACAAAACTCCTTCTTTTGAAATAGCTTTTTGGGTTGCTTCGGGGAAATTATAGTAGCCGAGAAAAACAATGGGCGGATGATAACAAATTTCACCGATTTCTCCATCCGGAATTTCTTCACCTGCGGTTCCGTCAGGGTTCATTGGTTTTCGGATGGTGATTTTTCCGAGATGTTCAAAATAGCGTCCTACTTGGCCTGCCATTTCTTCAACAGAAATACCGTCGGGGGTGAAGGTTGTGAAACCTGCCGTTTCGGTCATTCCCATACCGGTACCAAATCGCGGTGCCATTGAAGCTAATTTGTTTAAAAATTCAAC
>JALSLF010000079.1 GCA_026988445.1 Bacteroidales bacterium | reverse complement strand
TAAGTGCTTTAAAACAATTGCTTCCCGATGCAGGATTTATTGCCGAAGAGCAAACAGAGACCTACCGTTCGGATAAATATAACTGGGTAATTGACCCACTGGACGGTACCACTAATTTTATTCATGGCTTAATGCCTTATGCCATTAGTGTAGCACTGATGGATGGAGAAAATACTGTATTAGGAATTGTTTATGAACTTTCACGTAGTGAAATGTTTTATGCATGGAAAGGAAGTAAAGCCTATTTGAATGAAACGGAAATTTCTGTAACCAATACTGCAAAAGTTCAAGATTCGCTTATTGCTACCGGTTTCCCGTATTATGATTATGACCGCTTAGCACAATTCATGCAAACACTTGATTTTTTTATGCGAAACTCTCATGGTTTAAGACGCTTAGGTTCGGCTGCAACCGATTTGGTTTATGTTGCTTGCGGGCGTTTTGATGCGTTTTACGAATACAGCCTTAGCCCTTGGGATGTGGCTGCGGGTGCTTTTATTGTAGCGCAAGCAGGCGGTAAAGTTTGCGATTTTAGCGGAGCAGATAATTATATTTTCGGGAAAGAAATTATTGCAACAAATAATAATATCTACAACGAATTTTTGGCAGATATTAAACGCATGATGAAACATGAATAAACCGGATTACGATATAAAAGTTGCGGTAGTTATACTTAATTGGAACGGAAAAAAATATTTAGAGCAGTTTATTCCCGTACTGATAAAAAACTCAAACTCGGATAATGTTTGGCTTTATGTAGCCGATAATGGTTCAAAAGATGATTCGCTGAGCTTTCTTCAAAATAATTTTCCCGAAATAAAAATTATCCGTTTAGAAAAAAACTACGGATTTGCCGAAGGATATAATCGGGCTTTGCGAAAAATTAATGCCGAATATTACGTAATTTTAAATTCGGATGTTGAAGTTAGCAGTAATTGGATTTTTCCGGTAATTAACAAAATGGATAATGATAAGAAGGTAGCTGCCGCCATGCCGAAAATTAAATCCTACCGGGATAAATCGTATTTTGAATATGCAGGTGCTGCAGGGGGCTTTATTGATAAATTCGGCTATCCGTTTTGTCAAGGACGAATTTTAGACACAGTTGAAAAAGATGAAGGACAATACAATACGGAGCGTGAAATTTTTTGGGCAAGCGGAGCATGTATGTTTGTCCGTTCGGAAGTTTTTCATGAGCAAGGAGCTTTTGACTCGGATTTTTTTGCCCACATGGAAGAAATTGATTTATCTTGGCGTATGAAAAATGCTGGGTATAAAATTATGTATTATCCCGATGTTGAAGTTTATCATGTTGGGGGAGGCGCCTTACCAAACGACAGTCCGTTTAAATTATATCTTAATTTCAGGAATAATTTATTCATGTTGTATAAAAATCTTCCGAAAGAAAGTTTGTTTAAAATTGTTTTTATACGTATGGTTTTGGACGGAGCTTCTGCTTTGGTTTATTTGTTAAAGTTTTCTTTTGGTTCTTTTTCTGCCGTTTTTCGGGCACATATAAGTTTTTATAAGTCGATGAAGCGATTAAATAAAAAGCGTGCTAAGTTATTAAAAAATAATGTTCCATCTACTCATAAAGAACAATACCCGCACAGTATTATTTATCACTTTTTTATAAAAAAACAAAAAACTTTTAAAAATATCAGCTTTTAAATTTAGTATTTTTATTTTTGGTGTTTAAAAATTATACCCGTGAACGATAAATTAGTAATTATACCTACGTACAACGAAATTCAGAATATTGAAGCAATTATACGCAAAGTAATGCTGCTTCAAGGAAATTTTCACGTACTTATTGTTGATGACGGCTCACCGGATGGAACAGGTATTAAAGTAAAAGAACTTCAAAAAGAATTTCCCGAACGTTTGCATTTGTTGGAGCGCTCCGGTAAACAAGGTTTGGGTACAGCTTATATTGCCGGATTTAATTGGGCATTGAAGCGTAATTATGCATACATTTTTGAAATGGATGCCGATTTTTCACATAATCCGGATGATTTAATCCGCCTATATAATGCTTGTGCCAAAGATGGATATGATTTAGCCATTGGTTCACGGTATATTTCCGGTGTAAATGTTATTAACTGGCCTATCGGTAGAGTAATTATGTCGTATTATGCTTCGGCATACGTGCGTTTTATTACCGGAATGAAAATCATGGATACCACAGCCGGATTTAAATGTTATCGTAGAGAAGTGCTGGAAACCATTAATTTTGATAAAATCAGGTTTAAAGGCTATGCTTTTCAAATTGAAATGAAATTTACCGCCTGTAAATACGGCTTTAAAATTACCGAAGTACCTATTATTTTTACGGATAGGAGCAAAGGTGCATCAAAAATGAGTGGTGGTATTTTTAACGAAGCATTTTGGGGAGTGGTTTTAATGAAATGGCGCAGTTTTTTCAGAAGATATAAAAGATAATATGAAAGGCAATGTCGTTTAGTTAAGAATTATTTGCAATATGCTGTATTGAAATAAATTCATGATTTATTTAGTGTCATTAAACGAAAAAATGATTTTTAAGGCTGAAAGCCTTAGTTAATTTAGCCCAATGGCAACGCCTTGGGTTAAGTACGAAAATAAAATTGGTATTCGCACTGTAAGTGCAATTTAACTTAGCCTTTCAGGCTGCTTTTATATAGTGGTTGTTATCCCAAGGCGTTGCCTTTGGGTTAGTATAAATTTGGCTTTCAGCCTGTTTAGTATATAAAAAATATATTAGATATTAATTAGTTATAACTGTTTCAATCTACTGAGTAATAATCTCTTATCTATTTTTCAAAACCGGATCATCAGCATGAAGTCTGCCACGCAGCATTTCCAGTTCTTCAATATTTTGTCTGATTTCTTCTTCTTGAGCAGCTTTTTCTTCTGCCTGACGCTGGAATTTTTCAAGCAATTCTTGTGTTTTGCGCCCTGTTAATGAGGTAAACATTATGGATGAAATATTTTCCGATACTTTTTCAACAAATTCTATTTCGTGTTTTTCAAGAACTTTTAATGAAGCAATTTCAATTACACCAATAACATTTTCTTCCACTTTTAAAGGAACTACTAATAAACTACGTGGTGTAACAGCACCCAGGCCGGAACGAATTTCCATATAATCTTCGGGTAACTTGGTCATATAAATACTTTTCTTTTCAAGAAATGCAGCCCCGATTACTCCTTCGCCCAACTCAATGCGTTTTTTATGAAAACGATTTCGATTATACGCAAATACAGCCATTTGCTCTATGTATTTGTCGTTTAAATTACTATCGTTAAGCAAATATATACCACCTTGTGTGGCATCAAGATAGCGGACTAAATTGCTGATTATCTTATGCGAAATAATACTTAAATCTTCTCCGGTTCCTTTTATAACATCAGTAATTAATGCCTGACCTTCTGCTATCCAGTTTCTTCGTTTGTTTTCCAATTGACGAACCTCCTCTTCTTGTCGTGCTTTTTTCAAACTTTCGCGCATGGCAAGCAATGAGTTTCCTAACTCGTCTTCGGGACTAAGCGGTTTAAACTCTGCATCTAAATTACCTTTTTCAATTTCATTGGCAAAAGCGGTATATGAACTTACTCCGTCAATTAAAATATCCAGTGATTTTGACATCTCTCCAATTTCATCTATCCGGTCTATTTCTAATTTCTTAACAGGATGTCCTTTGGACATTTCAATCAATTGATAATTTACTTTTCCAATGGCGTCGGTAATATTAGCACCCAAATAATACAATACGGTAGATGCAAGTGCTACCAAAACAATACCGATAAAAATAGTTAACCAAATAAGTTGTGTGATTTGCCGGTTCAAAGCTCCGGTTTTCTTTTGAACTGCTTTTTCAATATTATCAATATAAACTCCGGTACCGATTACCCAACCCAAAGGTTCAAAAAGTTTAATAAAACTCATTTTGGGTAATTTTTCGTTTTGTCCGGGTTTAAAATACGAGTATTCCAAAAAACCTTCGCCCGATTCGTTACAAATATCGGCAAAAGCCTCATAAACATTAATATCAGTGCCTTCAATATAAAAAACGGTTGATTGCCCTTCAAGTTCAGGGCGCGTGGCATGCATAATTACTTTATAAGGTGGTTCAATATCATTAATCCATATATAACCATCGGTTCCGTAACGTAAAACTCTTAAATTTTCAAGGGTAATATTCAAAATATTAATGGCAAGCATTTTTATGTTTTCATTTCCTTCTTCTGAAAGTTTTATACCGTAGGTATCTTCAATTGCCTTGGCACTTCTTTTTTCATAACTGAGTGCAATCATATCATAAGCAATATTTACAATATCCTTAAGTTGGCTTTTAACTTTTTCGGTTTCTTCAATTCGGTAGTTTTCAATATTTTC
>JALSLF010000078.1 GCA_026988445.1 Bacteroidales bacterium | reverse complement strand
AATACCTTAATTGAATATTTTATTTACCTGATAAATACCTTAATTGTGCCGATAGTTGCAAATATTCAGCTTCTTGGTTTAAAAACTCCAGTTTTGTATTAATAGCTGCTTCAATATTTTGAATAAATTGAACATAATCAATACTACCCAACTTATAAGCAAGGTTTGAAGCCTGGATTTGTTCTTCTGCCAAAGGGAGAGCTTCGTTTTTATAATAATTAATCAACTCAGCCAAAACCAAATACCGGCTATACAATTGATTATATTCGGCACTTACCTGTAATTGCCTTTTTGCATACTCTTGGTTAGCTATTTCATAATCGATTTTAGCAGCTTTGGTTTTTCCTGATTGAGAAAAAAACAATAGGGGCACTGAAACACCAAGTTGCCATCCGGTATAACCGGATATTCCGTTGATTTCCTGTTTTAAAAAGCCCATATTTATTTTAGGCAAATAACCGGTACGCTGAACTTTCCAAGTCGATTCAGCCACCTTAGTCATGCTTGAATAAAAATCAAGTAAAGGACTATCACGTAAACTATCCTGAGCAGAATTATAAAAAAAACGATCTTCACCCAAACCTTTGGCATCTATATCAAATTCTCCGGCATATAATAAATATTGATTAAGAATTTGCAAAGATGCACGATAAATACTTTCCGCTTTTTTAATATTTACCTGCAGTTCTTTATACTTTGCAGAAGCTGAAAGATATTCAATTTTTGAAGATTGTTGGGTCTTAAATCTTAATTCGGCTGCTTTTTGAAAATTAGCATACAAACTATCCAGATGTAAATAAAGTTCCCACTGTCTTTTTGCATACAATGCTCTGTACCAAGCAGCCCGGACATCACGTTCAAGCATAAACTCAGTTAAATTTAAGGCTATGGTGGCTTGCTGAGTACGAACATTCGCCAATTTATTTTTAGCCGCTATACCAAAAATATCTATATCACTTTGATCAATGCCAATTTGACTATAAACTCCTAACTCACCGTTTCCCACCTCCTCTTTTCCTGTATATATTGAAGTATTTCCAAAATCCCAAGCTGTAGCTTTCAAAGCTTTTTGTTTATCAACATTTAACTGTGCAGACTTTATTGCAGGATAATTATCCTTGGCACGCTGAATAGCAGCTTGCAAAGTAAAAGTTGTATCCTGAGCTTGTGTGTTTGATGAGAAAAATAATGCTCCAAAGATAAATAGTACTGATAAAACTGTAGTATTTACCTTCGGAAAATGTATTTTTTTGTTACTTTCTACCCAGCGATAAAGTATTGGTAAAACCACCAAAGTTAATAATGTGGATGTAAGCATCCCGCCTATTACTACAGTAGCAAGCGGACGTTGTACTTCTGCACCGGCAGATGTAGAAACTGCCATAGGCAAAAAGCCAAGAATATCGGTAGATGCTGTTAACAGTATCGGGCGAATACGCCTGATTGAACCTTTTTTAACAATATCATTAATACGTAATTTTCCTTCGGCTTTTAGCTCATTAAACCCACTTATCAGAACCAAACCGTTTAATACCGCAACTCCAAACAAAACAATAAAACCAACACCGGCTGAAATACTAAAAGGCATATCACGAAGATAAAGAGAAAAAATTCCACCAACCGCTGCAAATGGCACTGCAACATATATCATCATTGTTTGTTTAAACGATTTTACGGCAAAAAACACCAACATAAATATCAATGCTAAAGCAATAGGTACCACCAAAGTAAGTCTTTGTGTAGCACGTTCCAAGTTTTCAAAAGCCCCCCCATAACGAATATAATAACCATCGGGTAATTCCAGCTTTTTATCTAAAACTTGCTGAATTTCTGTTACCAGTGATTTAATATCCCTGTCGCCAACATTAATCCCTACATAAGTTCGCCGGTTGGTGTTATCACGACTTATTTGCATCGGACCCGGTTGGTAAGTAATATCAGCTACCTCCTTCAACGGAATTTGTGTACCATCCGGTAAATTTACATACAGATTTTTAATATCGTCGATACTTTTCCGGTGAGCTTCGTCTAAACGCACAACCAAATCAAACATACGTTCACCTTCGTAAATACTTCCGGCAACACCTCCACTAAAAGCCGTCTCAATAATGGTATTTAACTCAGTAATTTTCAGTCCGTACCTCCCCATTTTGTTTCTGTCATAATGTACCGTAATCTGCGGCAATCCTTTAGTGGCTTCTGCTTTAATTCCTTCAACACCTTCAATTCCGGCAACTAGTTTTGCAATTTCTTGTGCTTTGTCTGCCAAAACATCTAAATCATCTCCATAGAGTTTAATTGCAACATCTTCTCTAATCCCTGTAAGTAATTCGTTAAATCTCATTTCAACAGGTTGTGTAAATTCAAAATTAATTCCCGGCAATACACTTACTTTTTCTTTTACTTTATCAATCAATTCCTTTTTGGATTTTACTTTAGTCCACTCACTTTTGGGTTTAAGAATTACAAAAATATCTGCAATATCCATAGGCATGGGATCGGTGGGTAAGTCTGCTACTCCAATTCTACTTTGAATAGACTCAACCTCATCGGGAAAGTTTTCTAGAACAATTTGTTCCAAACGTGTAGATGCTTTTTTAACCTCCGTTAAAGAAGTTCCCGGCTTTAAAAAAGCCTGAAATGCAAAATCACCTTCATCTAATTTAGGAATAAACACAGCTCCCATCCGACTAAACAAAAACCCGCCTGTAATTAATAAAACAAAAGCAATAATTACAACCCATTTACTTTTATTTAGTGCCCAATCAATCAAAGGACTATAAATATTTTCAAGTTTAACAATCATTTTATCGCCCCATGACTTCTTATCGGTTTTAGGAGCTTGCAAAAAAGTAGCAGCCATCATGGGTATATAAGTTAAACAAAGAATTACTACGCCCAAAACGGCAAAACCAAAAGTCATTGCCATTGGGATAAACATTTTACCCTCCACACCTTGCAATGCCAGTACAGGAATAAAAACAATCAGAATAATTAATTGTCCAAAAAATGCGGAATTCATCATTTTACTGGCAGACTTATAGGCAATCTCATTTCGTTTTTCTTTGGGTAATCGTGTACCTATCAACTCTTTACGGTGCAGATAAAAAATCATGCTTTCCACTATAATAACTGCACCATCAACCAAAATACCAAAATCTAATGCTCCCAAACTCATTAAATTAGCCCAAACACCAAAAATATTCATCATAATAAAGGCAAAGAGCAATGCCAATGGAATTGTAGATGCAACGATTAGCCCTCCACGTAAATTTCCCAGAAATATTACCAATACAAAAATTACAATTAAAGCTCCCATTCCTAAATTTTCGGCAACGGTTGAAGTAGTGCTTTTTATGAGCTTACTCCTATCCAAAAATGATTTAATTACGATTCCTTCCGGTAAAGATTTCTGAATTAAAGCAATACGTTCTTTTACTCTTTTTATCACATCATTAGAGTTTTCACCTTTGAGCATCATAACAATACCACCAACCGCCTCGCCTTTTCCGTCTTTTGTAAAAGCTCCATAACGCAAAAAACTACCGTATTTAACTTCGGCAACATCTCTAATAAAAATTGGTTGCCCGTTTATATTTGCAACCAAGGTATTTCTTACATCATCTAATGAGCGCATTAAACCCTCGCCACGGATAAAGTTTGCTTGAAAGTTTTTTTCAATATATGCACCTCCTGTATTTTGATTATTGCTTTCCAAAGCTTCAAAAACATCGGTAATGCTTAAACCCATACTACGCAACTTATCAGGATTTACCGCTACTTCGTATTGTTTCCCATGCCCACCAAAAGAGTTTACTTCAACAACACCGGGTAGCATAGCCATTTGTCGTTTAACAATCCACTCTTGAATGGTTCGTAATTCCATATCGTTATAAACGGTATCGTAACCGGGCTGAACTTCAAGCGTGTATTGATAGATTTCACCCAAGCCCGTACTTATGGGTGCCATAAAAGGTTCTCCAAAACCTTCGGGTATTTTCTCTTTGATTTCTACGAGTGCCTCACTAACTAACTGACGTGGCAAATAGGTACCTGCATCATCCTCGAATACAATGGTAACTACCGAAAGACCGAAACGTGAAACACTACGTATCTCAACAACATTGGGCAAATTAGCTACTGCTAACTCTACTTGATAGGTAACAAAACGTTCAATATCTTCTGTGCCCAAATTTGGCGCAGTAGTAATAACCAATACCTGATTATTTGTAATATCAGGAACGGCATCAAGCGGCACTTTGGTCATTGAATATATCCCACCGAAAATTAAACCAATGGTCATTAACCAAATAAGTGCCTTATTCTTTATAGAAAAGGAAATTATACTGTTTATCATTTTATATATTGTTAAATGAATATATTATT
>JALSLF010000077.1 GCA_026988445.1 Bacteroidales bacterium | reverse complement strand
AAGCACCTTTTTTATTTAATAATTCATTTTCAAATTTTTGGAATTCCGTTTTTTTTAAAAAATTTCTTGTTTGTATCGATACTGAGTATGTAAAATTACTAAAATCATTTTTAAATTTAAAATCGCTCTGATTTTTATGTGATGCAATTATACCTGTTTGATAATTTGTGTTTTGCGAACAAGTGAGTATTTCCATAAAATTATTTTCCAATAAGAAATAATGTGAGCTGCCGATAATTGCCAATTCTATATTACCTAAATTTGTTTGTAGATTAATTTTTTTTATCAATTCAAACTTTAAATTAAGTTTTTCATTGAACAAATAGTAAGCTAAATTATCCGGATTATTATGTAAATCGGTACTGTTTTTATAAAGTTCTTTATATACTTTCGGATTACAATATATATTGTTTATACTCATTCTTTAATTTTTGTGCTTAAACCTGTTTGTTTCTCTTTGTTTTACCTTAAATCATGTAAGTACTAATCATTCTTTAATATGGTTTATTGAAAAAAATAATTAAATCAACGCCAATTGTTTGCACTCTTATAATAATATTCAACGAGTTTTTGCGTATTTAAAGTATTTATCTCTGTCGAAACTTCTTTCATATCCGGTTCAAAATATAGTAAAACAGGTATTTGGGCAGCATTAAAATAGCGTAATTGACTGCTTATTTTATATTTTTTAAGATTTCCAGCAATTTTTGCTTGCATTTTTTTAATTTCAGGTAGATTTTTATCATCTAAAAAATTATGAAGTGCTCCGCCTGCCATTACAAAACCCCAAATTCCAAAACTCGGAACATTGGTTTGATAAGGAATACTGCCCTTAAAAACATGATCCAAGGTATGTTTAATACACCAAAATGCTTTAGGTGCAAAATAGGGTGATGTAGATTGAGTAACCATTATTCCGCCGGCAGCCATTCTTCCTTTAAGCATTTCATAAAATTCTCTACTGTATAGTTTGCCTAAGCCCGTATCGTTTGGGTCGGGTAAATCAATAATTACAGCCGAATAAATTTCAGAACTGTTTTTTACAAAATTATAGGCATCTTGATTAAAAATAGTAACACGATTATCATCAAAAGCGTTTTTATTTAATTTTCTAAAAATCTTGTTTTCTTTAGCTAAACGTGTCATTTCAGGATCTAAATCTACCAAATGAATTTGTTTTATATCGGGATATTTTAATAATTCACGCACTACCATACCATCGCCCCCGCCAAGAACAAGTATCTTTTCATGATTATGAATCAACAATAGCGGAAAATGCACCAGACTTTCATGATAACGGTATTCATCAACACTTGAAAATTGAATTGCACCGTTTATAAATAAACGATAATCATTGTTCCAGCGTGTGAGTACCAATTTTTGATATTTTGTTTGTGTAGAGAAAATAATTTTGTCTTGATAAATTTTTTGTTCCAATTTATTATCAATTTTATGTGAAAAAATAAAACCGATAATAAATACAGCAAATATAGCAGCAGATATAAAAATTTGTAATCTGCTGTATTTTAATAACTTACGAAACAACAGTGCATTATAAAAAGCAACTAGTATATTAATAAAACCGATAAACAATGCTGTTTTAATAACTCCAAGCCAAGGCAATAAAACCAAGGGGAATAATATACTTGCAGCTAATGCGCCTACATAATCAAATGAAAAAATATCGGCTACTGTTTCTTTAAGCGATGAGTACTTATTAATAATTCGTGCTACAATAGGGATTTCCAAGCCTATTAAAACACCAAGAATAGAAATAATAACAAAATTATACAAATAATAATGAGGAGTATAGGCATATATAAGATAGAGTATTGTTGCCGATATGCCACCAACGAAACCCAGTATTATTTCTATAAAGATAAAAGTATCAAAAAGGTTTTTTTGGATAAATCTGGAAATATAAGAGCCTGCCCCCATAAAAAACATAAAAAAACCAATGGTTAAAGAAAATTGCAAAATGCTGTTGCCTAAAAAATAGGAAGAAACACTGCTCAATAACAACTGGTACAAAATACCACATGCTGCAATAATTAATACGGATACAAGCAATACTGGATAAATCGCTTTCTCTTTATGAAGAAACATAAAATTAGTAAATAGTATATTCGTTAATTAGTATATTGCTTGGTATATTGGTTAATTGAAATACCGGTGAATCATACATCAAGTACTATAACATTCATATATACTAATACAGTATTTATATAGTACCATTTATCAAACAGATCAATTAAGCAATATACCAAACTAAGAACGTTCAAAAGACCTTCTCGGACGTTTAGAAGTTTAGTTCAAGCTAAATTGAGCGATTATGTATAAATATAAGTACTAATGTGTTGATATTAAGAAGTTTAGAAAAAAGCAAGAATACCCTTTAGTATTAGCGTCTTTTTTTTGTAAGTCTTATTAAATCAACAGATTGGAGCTCATGAAATAGATAATCACTCAATTTAGGTTCAAATTACCCAACTATTGAAGCGGCTATTATTATGCAAATTCCCAAAATCATAGCACCGGCAACAATGGCAATGGGCATGTTTTTTTCTTCGGCTATTTGTTTACCCATATTGCCGGGAATAAGCAAATCAACAATAAAATATCCGGCTACAGCTGCTATAATACCAATAAGTGCATAAACTGCCGTTGATAAAATACCTTCACCAAAATTATGGATAATATCCATGGCTAAAATTATGTTTAAAGAATTCATAATCATTTTATTAAGTTTTAAGTCAAAAATTATGGTATGTTAAAAATTATTTCCCGTAAGATGAACCGCCACCCGAATAGGTTCTGCCGGTACTTCCGCTACGAATATTTTTTGTCGCAACAATTTTTTTTACGGCTAACTGTTTATAGCCCTTTAAATTTGTTGTAGGCTTATCCGGTGTCATTGAAAAATACGAAATAGTACTCAATCCTCCGACAAATCCTAATGCTATTTTTGTAGATAACTTCATATTTGTATATTAATTTTAGTTGTTTATAACTCAATAGATGTACTTATTGAAGTAGATAATTGTTTATTCTAAGTTTTGAGTGTCTTTTATTTTAGGTATCCAAATAAACAGTGAAATAATCAACATAATAAATCCAAAAAATACAAGTAGCGGACCTTTATATCCTGCCTTTTTCCTAAGGGAAATTTCTACCAGTGCTTTGGGTTTATCTCCTGAACTCGGTTTTTGAACATAATATTGAGGAAGTTCCATTTCAAACTCAATATAATATTTTCCCGAAATTCCTTCTAGTGAAAAATATTTATCAAACACACCATCAGAATAAGCGGTTCTGTCTCCTCTGTATTTTTTATAATCATAAGCATAACTTGACTCATCAAAAATAAGTTCTCCGCTTGTTTTATTAAATATTTTTAAACGAAAGAGTACATCCGTTTCATTAGGTATCTCCGGAATTATTTTAATATGAACCGACTCAGTACCTTCGTTTATTTCTATTATTGAATCCGGTTTAAATACCAAAATTTTTGAACTATCTCTAAAAATAAAATCTTTATCTCCGGCTTGATAGGGGTATTTAAATTCTTGTTTAAATTTGGGTATATAATTATATTCATCACCGGAATATAATATGGACAAAATGATTCCTAAAACCAAATTAATTAATCCGCCAATTTGAAAAATACGTTTATTTATTTTTCTGATTTTTCTTTTTTCCAGTAATCGTTCATGTTCTATTTGTTGTTTTTCTAACTTTTCCTCTTCGGTCATGAAAGTATTCTCAACGAGCCATTTTTTAATTCGCCGCTCTTTAAAAAACTCAACCTCTTGTATTTCGCCTTCATCATTAAAGCGCCATTCGGCAATATAATTACTAGAATAGTCAGCGTAAATCCCCATAGGTTTTTTAACATCTCCTAATATAGAATATTGTGAATATCCTACCACTCTTCCCGGTTTTACTAAATAGGTACTTTCTCCTTCAAAATACAATATCTTTGCTGTTCCATACTCTCTTGAATCACGCTGTATATTATCATAAAAATCATTTATACTACTTCCTTGCGGTAATGAAGGGTATGGCGGGATAATAGCTGTTGAAAAAAGAAAACCATCCGGATCTTCTATAATATAAAAATAGGTAGCATCTTCGCTTATTAATAGCCACTCATCGTATCTCCAAGATCCTTTTTCGTATCCGCTTTCTCCATCCTCATACCATTGCTCCATATATTCACTTTCCCAATGTGTTCTGCCGATAATTTTATAAGCTGTACCGTTTATTATTCCTTCTTTGCCTAATTTTAAAAAACCACGAGGTGGATAATCAGACGGATTAGCATATTTAGCTAATACATGATAAGCATCGCTACGTATATCTGCCACAGTCCCGCAATACGGACAAGCTACATAACGTGTTCG
>JALSLF010000076.1 GCA_026988445.1 Bacteroidales bacterium | reverse complement strand
TTTAAAAAATCAAAATGGGTAGGTTCTCTAAAAAAGTCTGTTTTATTAGTAGAAACCACATCCATCATGTGCACTATTTCTTCTTCACCTTCTTTACTAAATACAAAATTAACATATTCCTTAAAGGAGTAGATTCTTAGTGCTTTTAATCGTTTTTGTAAACGGCTTTGCAGCATAATTCTTTTGGCCGGCGGCATTTTTATACCATAGCGCGTATAAATAAAATTGCTTAATTTATCAAATTCAATATCCGATAATTTTGCAGCATATATTTTTTGTAAATCAAGATCATCCATAGATTAATCAAAATTTTTCAAATTCTTCATCACTTTCATCATCCAAATTTAACTTAAAACCTTTTGATGAATTAAATTTCTTATTATCGATATCTTGCTTTTTATTTATTGTGTTTTGGATGCTTGTACTTTCATTATCCGGTTTCGATTTAAGTTTGACAATATCATTTTTATTTTTTTCGGTTTTAAATATTTTTTCAGTCAATTCGCTTTCTTCCAATTTAAAAAAACCTGTTAGTTTTCTAAGTTTATCAGCTAAAGCATTTAGCATTTCTACATTGGTTGCCAGCTGCTCGGCGCTTCCGGCATTTTCTTGTGTGATATTATTTAATTGCTGAATAGCATTGTTAATTTGCTTTGTTCCTGCTTTTTGTTCCATACTTGCATTGGTAATTTCCTGAACTAATTGCGCGGTTTTTTTAATTTCCGGTTCAATTTGTTTTAATAATTCACCTGATTTTTTTGCAATTTCAAAACTTTTTTGCGTTAATTCACCTATATCGTTAGCGGCTTTTTTAGAATTTTCGGCTAATTTACCTACTTCGGCAGCCACTACACCAAAGCCTTTCCCATACACACCGGCACGTGCTGCTTCAACTGCCGCATTTAAGGCTAAAATATTGGTTTGAAAGGCAATATCGCCAATAATAGATGTTTTATCTGCTATTTCTCCCATGGATTTGGTTGTTTCAACAACATTTTTACTACTTAATTCAATTCCTTGTGCAGATTTACTGGCAATCTTGTCGGCAACTTTTGCATTATCTGCATTCTGATCTATAATTGCAGTCATTTGTTCCATAGATGCCGAGACTTCTTCGGTTGATGAAGCCTGTTCAGCAGCACCTTCGGAAAGTTTTATTGCTGTTTCTTCAATTCGTGTACTCGAATTGTATAAATCTTTTGATGTTTTAATAATGCTTTTTAATATTTCTTTAAACTTTAATTTCGTATTTTCAAGTGATTGGGTAAGTTCCGATAATTCATCCTCATTTTTATTACTGTCTTTAAATTCAATATTTAAGTCTCCCTTAGCAAATTTTTTAGTCAGTTCTGATAAATCGGTTATACGCTTAACGAGCTTGCCCATAGAATAATATGCTAAAAATAATGCTACTGTTATTAAAATAAGTCCTCCAACAATTCTTTGTAGCAAAGCCTTATAAATATCAGCATACAGGTTACTTTTTTCAATAGCATAGCTCAAATGCCAATTGTTTCCGTTATTATCAAATATGATGGGCTCGAGTATATTGATTTTTTCATTGTATTCAATCACTGCATTATTTGCACTAATATTCTGCTGTAAGAATGATAAACTATCTATTTCATCTAATTTTTTGCCTACTAAATTTTTATTGGCTGTATTTCCGATAATCATATTAAAGTGAGAGCTAAGTATAAGAGATTCACCTGCTTTTATGGGAGTATTTTGTTTTAAATACGCTTGAATCCAGCTAATGGATATGTTGAACCATGTAGCCCCCAATATTTTATTATCTTTATAAATTTGGCGAAGATAAGAAATCACTAAATCATTTTCACCGTTTATTGTATTAAAATAAGGCTCTACAATTGTGTCGTGCTTGGTCTTTTGCTTTAATTTATCATATAAACCATATTTTAGCTGATAATTACGGTTAATGACCGGAACTATTTTATCCCCATCACGCTCTACGCTGATTAATAAATAGTTTGTATTTGCCAATCCTGTTTCTTTATCAATGTATGTTCCGGGCTCCAGTAGGAGGTGCGTACTTGATATAACGGGATTGTTTTTTAAATATTCACTGTTTACCTCTATAACCTTTTCAATATCAAAAGAAAAGTGCCGGTTTTTATCAAAAGCTGATTTGTAAATTCCTTCAAAAGCAGTTAAAGAGGTGAAAGTTCCATTTAATTTTGTTTTAATTTTATTGGAAATATTTTTCATCACAATTGTTGCATCATTAACTGCAACTTTTTTGGAGAAACTTTGATACTTAATTGTGTAAACAGTCATTACAAATCCCAGAGGCAGTACTATACTAATGGTTAGTGTAATAATTAATTTTGTTTTTAAGGATTTTTTTGCCATACTTTTTAAAATTTTTCAAATTCATCATCACTTTCATCATCCAAATTTAACTTAAAACCTTTTGATGTGTTAAAATCTTTGTTTACTTCATGTTTAATTTCTTTAGGCTTAGAAATAATTTCCTGTTTTTCTTTTATTTCTTTTTGAGGTTCAGATTTTACCTCGGACTTATTTTCTTTTTCATCCTTTTTTATTCTTTTCTTTCTGCGTTCGCCTTTTTCCAGTTTAAAAAAACCTGCCAATTTACCTAATTTATCTGCCAAGGCATTAAGTACTTCAACATTGGTTGCCAATAATTCGGCACTTCCCGCATTTTCTTGAGTTACATTGTTTAGTTGTTGTATTGCATTGTTAATTTGTTCAGTACCCGCTTTTTGTTCAATGCTGGCATTGGTTATTTCTTGTACTAATTGAGCTGTCTTTTTAATATCTGGTTCAATTTGTTCCAGCAGCTCACCTGATTTTTTTGCAATAGCAAAGCTTTTGTGTGTTAATTCGCCAATTTCGTTTGCTGCTTTTTTAGAGTTTTCGGCTAATTTGCCCACTTCGGCAGCCACTACACCAAAACCTTTACCATGCACACCGGCACGCGCTGCTTCAACAGCTGCATTTAATGCTAAAATATTGGTTTGAAATGCAATATCGCCGATAATGGATGTTTTATTGGCAATTTCGCCCATCGATTTGGTTGTTTTTAATACATTTTTACTGCTGGCGGCAATTCCATCAGCAGATTTGCGTGCTATTGTATCGGCAACTTTTGCATTTTCCGAATTTTGTTCAATAATTGCTGTCATTTGTTCCATTGAGGCAGAAACTTCCTCGGTTGATGAGGCTTGCTCAGAAGCTCCTTCGGATAATTTAATGGCTACTTCGGATAAATCGGTACTTGATGAATAAAGTTTATCGGTAGTTGCTTTTATACTACCCAGTATATTGGCAAAACGCTCAATCATATCTTTTAAAGAATCGTTTAACTCTTTAATTTCATCATCACCTTTATCATTAAAGGCTACATTTAAATATCCCTTTGAGATACGCCGTGTAGTTACCGCTAAATTACTAATTCTCTGTATTAAACTTTTTGAATAATAATAGGTAATAAATAATGCAATTAATAAAATAACTACGGCAAAAGCAATACGCTTTAACAAATCCAAAAAACTTTCTTTTAAAACTGATTTAGCCGGTGCTACAATTTTAATAAATAATGGCTTTTTTAATGTCTTGAAAACTATGGGTACAAAAAAATTAAAATATCCATCTTCTACAACTGCCTTTTCTGTTTTCAAATTCAAAAAGTCAAAATCTTCATTTTTTGACGAAAGGTGCTTGATATTTTTACCTATCAGGCTACTATCTTTATTATTTCCAATAATTACCCCTTTTCCAGTAATGATGCTTATATCTGCCGAATTATCAAAGAGCGATTTATTTTTTATATAATCCTGTATCCAATTAATGGTAATATCTGTTCCGGTAAGTCCTACAATTTCATCCTTAAACATTATGGCATGCCCATAAGTAACCATTAAAATAGAATCTCCATCAATAACATCGTAGTAGGGAGGGAGTAAAAAATAACCATCGCCTTTTTTTAAGGTATCTTTAATATTTGATTTAAAATGATACTCAAGATAGTGCAATGAGGTAAATTTGCCATTGACTAAAGCATCTCCAAAAAGGACTAAATTTTCATTAAGCTGTCCGGTTTCAGGAAGAATAATTCTTCCCTGAAAATAATTATTGTAAACGTCAAGTGCATGCTCATTACGGCTGATAATTCTTCTATTGATTTTATGAATTTCTTCAACGCTTAAACCACTTATACCTTCTTTAGTAAAAAGCGATGATTGAATTTCGGCAAAATTATCAACTGCTGCAAATGCCTTATAAAATTTTTCATAGATATCATGAGCATATGAATTGGCATATGCCAATGCTTTATGTTTGGCAACTTCCTGTGCGAAATTATTAAATTTTATACTCGAAATTATCATTAGGATAACTATTGGCAAAAGTACACCCAAAAT
>JALSLF010000075.1 GCA_026988445.1 Bacteroidales bacterium | reverse complement strand
ATTGTAAAAATAGTAAAGAATCCTTAAATAAAAATACTATTCCTCATCTTTTATATGGTAATGAACATTTATTTCACCATAACTTGTACTGTATTCACTAAAATCTTCTATTTGTTTTTTCTTGATTTTTTTATCAATTTTTTTTATATCGGGTGCATACCAGTATGCTAAAATAATTCCGGATAAGAAACCAAACAAATGTGCTTCCCAAGATATATTCGGGTCATTAGGGAGAATCCCCCAAATTAAACCACCATAAACAAATACTACTAATAGTGAAATTACACTTAAGCGCCTATTTTTGCTAATTATTCCGGCAAAAAACATAAAGGAGGCTAATGCATAAATAATCCCGCTGATACCAATATGCCATGCAAATCTGCCACCCAACCAAACACCTGCTCCGGTAAGTATCCACGCCCAAATAATTACTTTTAAAGAAAGACGAGGATAAAAATAATTTAATGCCGACATCAAAAAAAACACAGGTAAACTATTTGACAGTAAATGCTTTACGCTTCCATGAATAAATGGAGCAGTAAGTATATTCAACAAACTATCCGGGTGCCGCGGATAAATACCCAAACGGGTAAATTGTACGTCAAATGCTATTTCAATAAGTTTTAATGCCCATAACACGAACAATAAAAGCAAAGGATAATACCAAAATGTATGTTGTTTACGGGACATGTATTTTTTAAATTTTAGGGTCTATATTAAATACAGTGTGTAAAAATAAAATTCAATAAACAATATTCAATAATACTTTCTAAAATAATCAAATGAATCTAAATTCTTAAAAATAAATTTTAAAATTTAATAAAATGTTTAATTATTCACCGGAAAATTTATTTCAATCATCAAAAAAACACTGTAAGTATATAGTTTTTTACTATATTTAGCTAAATCAAAATCTTATAAAAATGAAAAGAAAAATTTTCTTTATTGTATCCTTAACATTTTTTACAGTAATTATGAATGCACAAAAAACCGTTAAAATTACAAAAATTCCGGCAAGTGTGGAAGAATTTGTTGAAATGCGTAACCAAATAGCTACCTCACCTGAAGGCGGCGCAGCTATGTTTTTATTAGCTTTGAAAATGTATATTGAGCAGCCTGATTTGGCAAAACAATGCTTTGTTACTATTGTTGATCGTAACAGCTTGCGCGAAGGCAATGTGTATAAAGGTTATCAATTACTAAATGGAGATATGGACTTGATTAAACGCCAAATGGCAAATAATAAATTAATTCCTAATTCTTATATTAAAGGTGCTAAGCCTGAAAATAATTATTCGGTGA
Source organism: Bacteroidales bacterium (assembly GCA_026988445.1). Classification (GTDB taxonomy): domain Bacteria; phylum Bacteroidota; class Bacteroidia; order Bacteroidales; family NBLH01; genus NBLH01. The sequence goes on along the minus strand of JALSLF010000075.1, from coordinate 3,130 downwards.
AATTGCCTTATATTTATGAATTTACAAGTAATAGATATAGTGGAGATAAGGCTGCCGGACAGTTTAAAGTGTTTGCTGCATGTTCGGGAGCAAGCAGTCCACGCCCTATGAGTCTGAAAAGAAATAATCGCGGTATTTGGAAACTTACTAATTGGAGCAGTGTTTTAGTTGGTATTGCCAAACCGCCTATTGATGATGATTTGTAACAAGTAGAGAATACAGATATAGTTATATCCCGGCATATTGGAAAATGCACGATGAAATAATTCACTAAGAATCAGATTTTTATTTTTTAGTGTAAAACGTTCAAATGTCCTAAAGGATGATTTGAAGTTTTTAAAAAACTTTTGAACGTCCGTAAGGACTTCAAAACGTTTGATAGCCGATATATCATAATGGAATATTGTTTTCGCTAATTTTAAGTGCTTAGAAGATTTTTGCAACTTTTAGTGTAAAACGTTCAAATGTCCTAAAGGACGATTTGAAGTTTTTTACTTTAAATAATCTTTAAAAACTTTTCTGAATTTTTCAACTTTAGGTTGTATCACATAACGGCAATATCCCTGATTGGGGTTATTTGTAAAGTAATCCTGATGATAATTTTCGGCTTTATAGAATTTGTCAAATTTCGCTACTTCTGTTACAATCGGGTCAGGGTAAGCTTTTTCCTCGTTTAATTGTTTAATTATGCGTTCGGCTGTTTCTTTTTGTTCGTCGTTTGTGTAAAAAATAACCGAGCGGTACTGTGTACCCTGATCTGCACCTTGCCTGTTTAAGGAAGTCGGGTCATGGGTTTTAAAAAAAACCGACAATAAAAGCTCAAAACTGATTTCATCAGGATTAAATTCTATCCGGGTAACTTCGGCATGTCCTGTGGTTCCTGTACAAACTTCTTCATAAGTAGGGTTTTTAAGCGTTCCGCCGGAATAACCCGATTCTACTTTATAAACACCTTTTAAATCTTGAAAAACCGCTTCGACACACCAAAAACATCCTGCACCGAAAATTGCTATTTCTTTGTTACTTTTCTTATTATTCATTTTACTTTTTTCTTTATGATTTAATTTAATTTGCTTGCTATCTGTATTTTGCGCAGTGTTTTGTACATCAATACACGAAAAAGACAGCAGAGCAAAAATAAAAATGTATAAAAAGCCAATTTGCTTCATAAACTAAAACTTTATTTAGCTTCAAAATTATATAAAAGAAAGCAAGAATAAAAGACAAAAAACTCTTTATTTTAAAAATTAAGACTTTTTAACAAATAAATATATACTGAAAATGATTAAAGTTTATTATGTTTGTACTATTATAAACCATAAAAATAAATAGTTTGAAAATACGATATTTTATTTTACCCATTATATTTTTTTTCAGTAGTAGTATTTTAAAAGCACAAGAGCACGTTCATAAGGATAGCATAATCTATCATTTTAAAGGAAAAGTTGTAAATGATGAAGGCAATGCTATATCCTTTGCTCATATTATAGATTTAAGGCGAGGACATGCTACAATTAGTGATACCTCCGGAAGGTTTCAGTTACCCGTAATGCGAAATGACTCTATTCGTATATCAGCAATTGGTTATCAAGTAAAATATGTATCATTACGCAGGTATATTCCCGTAAAAGATAGTATTAAACTGACTGTTGTGATGAAAAAAAAGATTTATGATTTGGCAACCGTAGATATTTATCAAATACGCTGGCAAGTTTTTAAAGCTGAATTTATGGAAACAGAAGTTGAAGAAGATAAAACGGCAAAAAATATTAAAATTTGGATGAACAGTTTGTTTCCCGAAGGAGAATTGCGGATGTTGTATCAGAGTGGACGTGTCGGGTTTACGATTCCTTATACATCGAAAGATGAAAAGCAGCGCAAAAAAGTAAAATCAATGGAGCGGAAGTTTAATATTATCCAACCTAAATTTAACGATAAACTGATTACCGAACTTACCGGACTTGAAGGAGCAGATATCAAAGATTTTATTGATTACTGTAATTTTCAAGAGGGCTTTTTACTATATGCCACTGAATACGAAATTGCCGAAGCTATTCAAAATAAGTGGGAGCAATATAAAAAAGTAATGGAATTTCGTAAAGAATTCAACAGTAGGAATAAATAGTGCCTATCTATATGCTATTTAGATAAAAGTTTGCAGTTATGAATTTTTATCTAAAAGAATAAATATCCAACAAAATAATAAAAACAGCAAAAATTATATTAAGAAGTTTTCTGGGTGGTACCATGGACATTAAAAAGCGAAAAAGAATAATTCCAAAATAAAGAACGATGATAAAATCCTTTACTTCTCTATAATTCATGACAAAACTTTGCCAATACATAAGCGATAATGAGGTAAGTACGGCAAATAATATTTTTAAATAGTTTTTTGTTTTGTTGTTTAAATTCATTATTAAACGTGCAATACGTACAGGCAAAAACATAAAAAGAAACCATGCCCCGACAATTATTCCGAGGTAAAGCGAAAAGATTATCGGGTAATGTTGAGGCATTGAGATTCTATCTTCAATAATTAAAACATGAAAAATAAAAAGACTAACAGCGATGATAATTCCTATAAAAAAGATTTTCCCTATACGTTTAGCAATTTTATCAAAACTTGCTTTTTGAGAAATTATTCCTGAAACAATTCCACCCAGTAATAAAAAGAAACTCCCAATTCCACCGTTTACCGGCTGATATTCTTCCCAGCTTTCTAATGCGGGTAGGCTAAGCGATGTTATAAATAAAGAACCTAACAGCAAAATTGCACTCGCTGAATAGATAAACTTATATTCCCCTTTTTTTAGTAAAACTCCGGTTTGAAATGATACCAGGAATTGAATTAATCCAAATACTATTAAGCCTTCGTACGAATATGCTAAATCTTTAATGTGCAAGGCAGAATTTGAAATCATAAAATCAAAAATTACCAAAAAAACTACAACGGTTATATCAAAGGACAGTTCATCAAAATTAATTAATAATATTTCTTTTTTTATAAAAGGTATTATTTCTGAAAAGTATCGGGGATATTCCATTAAAATAATTTAAATAGATTTAAACGAATTTACTATTTAGAATTTTAATTTCCAAACTAATTACTACTTTTAACCTGAAATATATT
>JALSLF010000074.1 GCA_026988445.1 Bacteroidales bacterium | reverse complement strand
CCGCTTACTACGTAATCTACGGCACTTTTGCCCGGGTGTCCTATTTCGTAACGGATGTTGGGTATGAAAACAAGGTATCCGTTGCTTGCGTAAAAAGTGGGATTGATAATGGAACGGCTTGGTTTGGGTGCGATATAACGATTAAGATTATCGGAACTTAAACGGTAAAAGTACACCATCATCGGGTATTTTTTGTTTGGGTCGTAGTTTTCGGGTTTGTATAATAAGCCTTCGGCTTCTTTTCCCGAAAAGGTTTTCCATTTTACGAGTTCGACTGTTGTCCAGATGTATTTGTTTTGCTGCGGATTTATATTGGTGATTTTTTTAAAATCTTTAAAATTCATACTTCCGTACCAAAGGTTTGCGGGTTCTTTTACCGATGTTTTTTGCCAGATAAGTTTGTTGGCATTTTTTGCTTTTTGGGGTGTGTAGAAATAATAATTTTGATAGATTAATGCTTTTGGATATTCTTGACTGTTTAATTTTAGGGTATAATATCCGCTTTTTTTATTTTTTTTGTTGAATGCTCGTAAAAATAAAGGTTTTGCCGGGTCGATAAATTCTGCATCATCGTCTAACCAAACATAGCGGAATTGAATGTTTTGTTTGCGTCCGATGCCTTTGGTAATGCAAAGGGGTTTTTCATTTCCTTCGGGGTCGATTTTCCAAATGTCGAAACGGTCATATACCAGAAAGTATTTATCGTCTTTTGTCCAGCCTGCAAAATTGTAGGATGAAGGATTGCTTGGGTAATCGTGGTCTTCATCGAAGAAATTTACCGGAATGTTTTTTGTAAGTGCTGTTTGTTTTTTGGTGCGATGGTTTAGTGCATACCAAACGCGTTCGTTATCGTTGTACCAAAAAACATATTTGCCTGTTGGCGATAATCCAACGTAGTTTTGTTGTTTTTGCAATACTAATTTTTTGTTTCCCGTATTTACATCTACAATATATACATCTTTAAAGCCGGGTATATTCCAAGTAGTTTCAATAAGGAAAGGCTTGGTGGCAAATCCGAGTGCAAAATGGCTGTTGCCTTTGTTTGCGGGACGAACATCTTGAATCAGTTCATCGGCAAGTCGTGCAACGGTATTGCTTGAAAAATGATATACGGTAAGATAGCTGCGTTTTTTTTCTTTATTGAGCATGGCTTTTTGTTGCGGATAAATATAGGGGTCTTTCCACGACCACACTTCTACATCTACTTTTTCGTCGTCGGGAATTGTGTCTTTGGGCTTGGGTTGCGGTTTAAGGGCTGTACCGAAAAATAGTTTTTTGTCATCGCGTGAGAACCAAATTTTACCGTTCGGGCTTACTACCCAATCTTTGGGCATTTCTAATGAATTGGTGTCAATAATTATTGCTTTGGGTTGTAAAGTGCCTGTTTGCCATGTATAAAGTGAGTATATTTTTGTTTTGGTAGTATCGTGTGTGAAGATGAATGCACTTTTTTTGCCTGCATTATCCATTTCTATTTTTTTTGCAATGCCTTTATTTTCAAAGATATTTACCATTACTTCGCTTTGGGTATCAAAAATATTTACTTTTGTGCGTAAAATGCTATCGTTTTCGGTTTGAATAAAACCCAGTAGTTTGCCATTGCGCGAAAAATTAAATTCGGATACATTTTTATAATGATATTTTGCTCCACTTACGGGATTTAATATAAGCAACTCGTAAACTTTGGGTATGTCTTTATCTTTTTTCTTTTTTGATTTTTTCTTTTTTGATTGGGTTGTATCGTTTTTATCTTTTTGTTCGTCCATTAAAATAGCAATCCATGAGCTATTTTCTTCAGGGATTTTAAATGAGTTTAAGCCTGCAAATTTTAAGGTGCGTTTTGATTTGAATATCCATATCCCCAGACTGTCTTTGGGCATTTTATCTTTTTTTACTTTTTTAAGTTTTAGTTTTCTGATACTGTCTCTTTTTGCTTTAATTTTAAAAGCAACAAAGTCGTTGTTTGAAGATATTTTTGCCGAATATCCGCGTTCAAAAATTTGAACTTTGTTTTTTTTAGGGTAATTGATGTATAATTTACCATCGCCAAGATAGGGATTTACTTCGTAAACTACCCATTTACCATCGTTTGAAATTGCCGGATGTTCAAGATATTGCCATGAGTCGTAAACATCAAAGTTCAGTGGTTTTTTTTCCGGTTTTGTTTGGGCATTTAAAAAAACTGGGAAAAATAAAAGTATTGCTAAGTAAAAAAGTTTGTTGTTCATGATGTGTCGTTTTATTTTTTTGGGGTTTTTGTTCTCATAAATAATGCTTTGCAATAAGTTAAAACGAAAATTGGGCCAAACTTTTTATTTTCTTGATAAAACTGTATTTGTTGGATGGTTAAATTGTTAAATTGTTAAATGGTTAAATTGTTAAATGGTTAAAACTTGTCTGACTACCGGTGGATGGTTAAATAGTTGCTGGTTACTGGTATGTCCTTTGTCCTTTCATAAATATGGTTGAATAGTGTTTTAAATTTTTGATTTATATTCTTTAATAAGATGCTCCATTTCCATAATTATCTTTTCGGGATTTTCTAAATGAATATCTGTGGTGAATTGTTCGTTCAGTTTTTTCATAAAGGCTTTAACTTCTTGGTCAATTTGTTTGTTTTCAATGAGTTCGTTTATTTGAAACATTAGTTGTTTAAGCAATTCGTCTTGTTCTTCTTCTTGCGTGATTTCATTTTGCGATTGATTTAGTTTTTGAATACGGTTTTGATGTTTTTCTAAGGTTTTTAACTCAGGCTGATTTAAATTGTTTTTTTTATTGTCTGATTGTAGTTCAAGCATCTGTTGTTTTGCTTCTTTAAATTTTTCAAGCATTAGCTGTTTTAATTCCATTTTTTTTTCTCTGAAACGAATTTGTATTTGATAATCTTCGATGAGTTTGTTAATGCTGTTTATTTTATTTTCCTGAATTTTTGAATTTTCTTTGTGATTTTTAATTTTATCGAAGTATTTAATTTCTTCGTACCAATAATCTCCCGGAACAAAAAAGTTTTCATGAATAAGTTCAGCCATCCACTTTTTTATTTGTTTTATTTCTTTTTCCGACTTTTGAATTTCTGTATGGCAGTTATTAATTGAGGTATTAATTTTTTTTAATAAAGATTGTTTCTTTTTATCGTCTTTATTTATGTTTTTATTAGCAAATATGTTTGAGAACCACGACATAAGTTTATGTTTTTAATATGTTGTTATTTAATGAAATAGAAGAATGTTTATGCTGTTTGTATGAAACCTGAAAGGGTAAATTAAATTGCACTTTCAGTGCGCCTATGGTTTATTCTTATACTTTGCCCAAGGTGTTGCCTTTGGGTTAAGAAAAATTGGGCTTTCAGCCTGTTTGTGCATAATCTTCGCTATTGTAAAATTCAAAATTTATACCATAAAAATACGAAAAAACAAATAAGATATCTTTATTTATTATCCTGCAATGCATTATTACATCATTTATCAGCTTAAATTTCTGCTTTTTTTAATGATTGAATAGGCATTATTTATACGTTGAAATTTTTCTTTTGCTTTATTGCGTTCAAAAACCGTGCGATGTGCAAATTTATCAGGGTGATATTGTTTTGCCAAGTTTCGATATGCTTTTTTTAAATCGGCATTTGAAATGGAAGGCTGAATCCCTAATTCATTATAAGCTAAATTTATAGAATTGTATCTTGTGCTTTGTTTGTTTTTGTAGTATTGCTTTTTTTGTTTTGATTGTTGTTTTTTTTGTTCTGTTTTTCCGGTTTGTTTTTGTGAGTACTTGCGTTCAATATTTTGATAGTGAACAGCTTGTAGTTTAATTTTTTGTGCGATTTTGTATATGGTTTTGTTTTGAATTTGCGAAATTCCACCCGTGTATTGACAAAAACGAAATAATTGTTCAATTAATTGATATTTTTCTTTTGTTTTGAGTGTTTGCGATAAATAATTCGTGATTTCCGTAAGATTAAAGGGTCTGTAAAAGTTTTTCTTGGCAAATTCTTTTACATCTATAGCCACTTCTTTATTATATTCTTTAGCAAAGTAGTTCGAAAGTGCGTCTAAATCTTTATTGTTAAGACTGCCTTTTGTTTTTAAAAGGATAATAAAAACTTTAACAATGGAAATACCAAGATATCCTATATGCCATAGTAAACGAATTTCGTAATTCAAATAGGGCATTAACAACTCTTTGCCGTAAGCGAGTAAAAATAGAATCAGGGTAATTAAAACAGCAATAATAGAAACGGAATTTGCCGTAAATAAAATTAATGCAGCGGTAATTAAAATCAAAAAAGCAATTTTACCTATTTTTGATATCGCAGCGTTATTATCAAAGTTTTTCCAATTCATTTGATGCTAAAATACAATATTTTTGGAATTATAATATTTTTGTGAATTAATTTTCTTTATTTTGTTTTAATTTAGTAGTGATGTTATTTAAAAATGA
>JALSLF010000073.1 GCA_026988445.1 Bacteroidales bacterium | reverse complement strand
AAAATACTTGTTACTTGGCAAATTTATTACCGTCAATAAAACGGGCATTTGCACCTAATTGTTTTTCAATACGTAACAATTGATTGTATTTAGCAATACGGTCTGTACGGCTCATTGAGCCGGTTTTAATTTGACCTGCATTAACCGCTACGGCAACATCAGCAATGGTAGCATCTTCGGTTTCACCCGAACGGTGCGAAATTACGCAAGTAAATCCGGCACGATGCGCCATATCAATTGCATTAAGCGTTTCGGTTAAAGTTCCGATTTGGTTCAACTTTATTAATATTGAATTTGCAGAACCTTCTTTAATGCCACGAGAAAGATAATCTACATTGGTTACGAATAAGTCATCACCAACTATTTGACATCTATCTCCTAACTTATCGGTTAGTAATTTAAAGCCTTCCCAGTCATCTTCTGCCATTCCATCTTCAATAGAATCAATAGGATATTTATCTATTAATCCTGCAAGATATTCAACTTGCTCTTCTTTGTTGCGTTTTGCACCATTCTCACCTTCAAAAATAGTATAATCATAAACACCGTCTTTGTAAAACTCTGATGCAGCAGGGTCAAGGGCAATAGTAACATCTTTTTCGGGAGTGTACCCTGCAAGTTCAATTGCCTCTACAATTGAGCTTAAGGCATCTTCAATACCTTCAAGTGCAGGAGCAAAACCACCTTCATCGCCTACTGCTGTACTTAAACCGCGTTTTTTTAGTACTGTTTTTAAATTGTGGAATACTTCGGCACCCATGCGTACTGCTTCATGAAAACTTGGAGCTCCAACAGGACGAATCATAAATTCTTGAAATGCAATAGGTGCATCAGAGTGCGCACCACCGTTAATAATATTCATCATCGGAACCGGTAAAGTATTTGCATTTGTTCCGCCAATATATCTATATAAAGGAAGTTCCTCATATTCGGCAGCAGCTTTAGCAACTGCAAGTGATACACCTAAAATGGCATTTGCACCTAAGTTCTTTTTGGTTTTAGTACCGTCAAGTTCAAGCATTTTATTGTCAATGGCTACTTGGTTGGTTGCTTCCATACCGATTAATTCAGGAGCAATTTTTTCGTTTACATTTGCAACGGCTTTTAAAACACCTTTGCCCATGTATCGGGATTTATCACCATCTCTTAATTCAACGGCTTCATTCTCGCCGGTTGAAGCACCTGAGGGAACTGCTGCACGACCAACAACTCCTGATTCTAATTCTACTTCTACTTCAATGGTTGGATTACCTCTTGAATCCAAAATTTCTAATGCACTAATTGCTTTAATTTTCATGTTAAATTGCGTTAAATTAATATTCTGTTTTTTATAAAACTTATTTCTTACTTGATTGATACATGATTACTTCTACATCTTTTAAAGTAATCAAACCTGCCGAACTTGATTTTTTAAACATTTTTTCTACTACTTCAATAAATTGGCGAAGTTTTTTTTCTGTATCGATAATCTCTATTTTTATCGGTAAATCATTTGATAAGGCAAATATTGTAGCAGTATGCACTTTGCTGTTTGCTCCGTATGACATTATTCCGCGAATAACCGTAGCACCGGCTAAACCTGATCTTTTTGCGGCATATACAATGGCTTCGTACAGGGGACGAAAATTATATTTTTCGGTTTCTCCCGTGTAAATTGCCAAAAGTTTTGTTTTTTCGTTTTCGTCCATTTTAATTACAGTAATTTAATTGACAAAACACCCAGATAAGTAGCCATTAATCCTCCTATTAAACTAATGGTCAGATACAAGGACATATATAAAAATTGTTCAAGTCGTAGCATCTGTAAACTTTCAAAAGCTAATGATGAAAAAGTGGTAAACCCTCCACATAAACCCACTGCCAAAAATAGTCTCCATTCAGGACTTAAAATCCCTCCTTTTTCAGACAAGGCATATACAGCTCCAATTATAAAACTACCCATAATATTTACCGCCATAGTACCTATTGGGAAACTTGTATCAAATTTCTCATGCAAAAACTGTTGTACTAAATATCGCGAAACGCTACCTAAAAATCCGCCTGTTCCAATTATTAATAACACCTTCATTATACTCTTTCTAAATGCCTAAACTCCCCCTAATTTAAACGACCAACAAAAGTAGCCAAATCTGATTTAATAATACATGATTTTTAACATGCTTTTGTGTTAAAATATGTTAAATATCTTGAATGGTTTTATGCCTTAGTATTTAAGTTTCAGATTATCAATTAATATCGTAAAAATACTATGTGTAAAGTGGCTATATTAAGTTTTTGTTAAGAATGATTTTTGTTTTTTTAATAAAGCCGAAAAGCGTAATTTTGCAACAAAATATTTTATTCATAAACCTTAAATTAGTATAATGGCTAAATCGGTAATCGAGACAAATTTTAACTTTCCAAAACAAAAAAGTTTCTACAAAGGTAAAGTTCGTGATGTTTATAATATTGATGATGAATTTTTGGTCATGGTAGTTACCGACCGAATTTCTGCTTACGATCATGTTTTACCTGCCGGTATCCCTTTTAAAGGACAGGTTTTAAATCAAATAGCAGCTAAATTTTTAGATGCTACGGCTGATATTGTTCCCAATTGGAAAATTGATACGCCGGACCCTATGGTTACTGTTGGGCATGTTTGCGAACCTTATCCGGTTGAAATGATAGTTCGCGGATATTTAACCGGAAGTTCATGGCGCTCTTATAAAGCCGGTGCACGTGAGATTTGTGGTGTGGCAATACCCGAAGGAATGAAAGAACATCAAAAATTTTCCGAACCCATTTTAACTCCCACCACTAAAGCAGAACAAGGAGCGCACGATGAAGATATCTCACGCGAAGAAATTATTGCACAAGGATTGGTTTCGGAAGATGAATATAAAGAGTTGGAACGTATTTCACTAGCACTTTTTAATAGAGGAACAGAAATAGCTGCCGAAAAAGGACTTATTTTAGTGGATACCAAATATGAATTTGGGAAAAAAGACGGTAAAATTTATTTAATCGATGAAATTCACACTCCTGATTCATCACGCTATTTTTATGCAGAAGGATATGAAGAACGCTTTGCTAAGGGCGAAAATCAAAAACAATTATCCAAGGAATTTGTAAGAGAATGGCTTGCAGAACAAGGTTTTCAAGGGAAAGAAGGTCAAACTTTACCGGAAATACCGGAAGCCTTTGTTGAGCAAGTCTCGCAAAGATATATTGAACTTTACGAAAGTATTATTGGTGAGCCATTTGTGAAAGCTGATGCTACCGAAGATGTAAATAAGCGCATTGAAAATAATATCCTTAATTTTTTAAATAAATAATATCATCTTACTATGCAATGGCTGCTTTGTTTATGCGGTCATTACTTTTTTTTGAATTAATCCCTAAAATGCCGTTTATGTTATTAAAACAAACAAAAATTGTAGCTACCATCTCCGACAAAAAATGTGATGTTCCGTTTTTAAAAGAACTTTTTGAAGCGGGAATGAATGTAGTTCGTTTAAATACTGCTCATCAAACGCTTGCCGATGCAAAAAAAGTAATCAATAATGTTCGTTTGGTATCGGATAGAATCCCGATACTGATTGATACCAAAGGACCTGAAATCAGAATTACGGAAACAGATGAGAAAATAGTATTGAAAACCGGAAATAAAATATCTTTCAAAGATAATCCGAACGAAAAAAGTACCGCTAAATGTATTAATGCCAATTTTACGGGTTTTGTAGAAGAAATCCCTGTAGGCAGTCAAATACTCATCGATGATGGGGAACTTTGTTTTACTGTTCTGAAAAAAAAAGACGATGAATTAATTTGCAGGATTGAAAACGATGGAGTATTGGGAAGCAGGAAAAGCATTAATGTTCCGGGTGTTTCATTTTCTTTGCCTTCTTTGAGTAAAAAAGATATTGAATTTATTCATTTTGCTATTGAACAAGATGTTGATTTTATTGCACACTCTTTTGTGCGTTCAAAAAAAGATTTAGCTGCCGTTCAAAAACTTTTAGATGAAAAAAACAGTAAAATAAAAATCATTGCAAAAATTGAAAATAGGGAAGGTGTAGAAAATATTGATGAAATACTGGATCATTGCTATGGGATTATGGTAGCACGCGGCGATTTAGGTATCGAAATTCCTGCCGAAGAAATACCCATTATTCAAAAAATGTTGGAGCAAAAGTGCATGAATAAACGTAAACCGGTAATTGTGGCAACACAAATGCTACACAGTATGATTGAAAATCCGCGTCCTACACGTGCCGAAGTGAGTGATGTGGCGAATGCCATTTTTGACGGCACCGATGCCATTATGTTAAGCGGTGAAACGGCTTATGGACAATATCCTTTGGAAGCGGTACAAACAATGACAAAAATTGCGAAAAAAGTAGAAAAGCATAAAGCGGATTATAAAGATCCATCGGATGAAGCCTTGCATAATAAAATATCCGGT
>JALSLF010000072.1 GCA_026988445.1 Bacteroidales bacterium | reverse complement strand
GATGTACATGAAATAAGCAAACAGTATTTTGCTAAAACAAAGTCCGGCTTATCGCCTCAATATGAAAATGCGGTACATAATCAATTTATGTATGAATTTGTTGCTTTGGGTATTTGGGGAGGATTGGGTTTTATTTTTATTTTTTTCTTTCCGTATTTTAAACTAAAACTTTGGAACGATTATTTATTTACTGCGTTTTATATCATCATTACATTAAGCTTTCTATCCGAATTTTTATTTGAAACACAATTAGGAATCAGTTTTTTTGCATTTTTTTATGCATTATTGATTTTTAAAGAAGAAAAAACATGAATTTGCAGTATCCTGTGAATTTTATAGTTTTGCTCAATAATTCACGATACATTTAATTAATGAAAAAAATTTCAGCAGTAATTATTACTTTCAACGAAGAAAAAAACATTAAAAGATGTTTAGATTCTTTAAATAATGTAGCAGACGAAATTGTTGTGGTCGATTCATTTTCAACCGATAAAACAAAAGAAATATGTTCTGAGTATAAAAATGTTTCTTTTTATCAAAATCCGTTTACAGATTATTCGCAACAAAAAAATTATGCAAATTCACTTGCAAAAAATGAATTTATCCTATCCATTGATGCAGACGAAGCCATTTCACCGGAATTAAAAAACTCAATACTTGAAGAAAAAGAAAAGGGATTTCCTGAAAATGCTTATCTATTTAGCCGTTTGGTATTTTATTGCGGGAAAAAAATCCGCTTTACCGACTGGTATCCCGATGTTAAACTACGCTTATGGAAGAAAGAAATAGGCAAATGGGAAGGTGCTTTGCACGAAAATGTTCATTTAAGCCAAAATATCAAGCCCTTCCTTTTAAAAGGAGCTTTATATCATTATACCTTTCATACCATTGCGCAACATATTGCACAAATCAATAAATTTACCGAAATTGGTGCAGAAGTTGCTTTTAAGAAAAATAAAAAAGTAAGCCTTCCGATGATTTATTTAAAAAGCGAATGGAAATTTATCAGTTCTTATTTTTTAAGGCTGGGCTTTCTTGATGGCTATTACGGTTATGTAATCTGCCGCTTATCGGCTCAAGCAACATTTATTAAATACATAAAACTTAGAGAGTTAAACAAAAACAATGGAGCACATTAAACGTATAATAATCAGTAGAACCGATAGTATTGGCGATGTGGTTTTAACGCTGCCTCTATGCGGTATTTTAAAAAATAATTTTCCAAATGCCGAAATATATTTCTTGGGCAAAAATTATGTTAAAGATATTGTCGAAAGTTCTGTTTTTATTAATCGTTTTATAAGTTATGACCAACTTTTAAATAGCTCACAACAAGAACAAATTAAAACATTCAATAAATTAAATGCGGATGTAATAATTCATGTTTTTCCGAATAAAAAAATTGCAAAAATTGCAAAAATTGCAAAAATTCCATTGAGAATAGGTACTAGCCGGCGTCTATTTCATCTTTTTACCTGTAACCGGAAAGTCAGGTTTAGTCGGAGAAAATCCGATTTACACGAAGCACAACTAAATACAAAATTACTTTATCCGCTAAATATTAATAAAGAATACTCGTTAAATGAACTTTCAAAATTTTACGGACTTAAAAATATAAAACCGGTAAAAAAAGAGCTATCGGCACTAATTGATGAAGAAAAGTTTAATTTAATTTTACATCCAAAATCAAAAGGAAGTGCCAGAGAATGGGGTTTGGAAAATTTTGAGCGACTGATTAATTTATTACCACAAAAGAATTTTAAAATATTTATAACCGGAACAGAACAAGAAGGCAATTTAATGAGCGGGTTTTTGGAAAAAAACAAAGATAAAATTACAGATTTAACTGGAAAAATGAGCCTTTCGGATTTAATCTCGTTTATAAATAGTATAGATGCATTGGTTGCTGCCAGCACAGGTCCTCTTCATATAGCAGCTGCCTTAGGTAAACATGCATTAGGAATTTATGCCCCTATGAAACCCATTCACCCGGGTAGGTGGAAACCGGTAGGTACAAATGCATCTGTATTTGTAGTGGATAAAGAGTGTAACAAATGTAAAAAAGGTGGAATTTGTGAATGTATTAAGGACATAAGTCCTTTGCAAATAGCTCAAAAACTAAAAAGCCTATGCTAAGAACAATCAAAATTCAAAATTATTATTTTTTTATTTTACCCTTTTATCCACAAACTATGTTCGTAACAAAAGCCAAAACCATGTCAGCCTACCCGCTAATTCGTACTATTATTTTGCAAAAGCAATTACAGCAATAGTTCCTGCCGCCATACCAATAATTGTACCCAAAATAGCATGATTTTCTCTTTTTCTGTTTACCCTGTTCAGATAACCTTCGGTATAATAATCGTTATTTTTTAAATTATCGGGAAATTGCAATTTTTCTTTTTTCATTTTAAAAATACCCACACCTGCGCTATATGTTACGGGAAGAACCGGTATCAACAAGGCACTCATCCCTGCAGCAGTAAGCCCTACCGAGCTACCGCCTATAATAAAACCGGCACTTGTAAGCCAAGGAGTTTTATAGCTTGACCGGGCATCATAAGCACCAGTAACGTAATCACGCATTTGAGGAATAGTAAAAGCAGAAGTATCGGATAAATCCGGTGTATAAATAAGCGTTTCTTTGCCTGTATTTGAATTAATTGAGAACACATCCTGTTTAGCAATGGATTTTAATTTTCCTTTTTGATTTTTATAAGATATGTAATCACCTTTGTTCAGCTTAAACTCGCCAATATCAAGTTTCTTACCGGTAACCAATAGCATTGTATTTTGTGATTTTGCAAAACTTGAAAAAGAAAACAATACAATGAGTAGATAAAATAGCTTATTCATAAAAATTTTTTTTAGCATTTAAGTCCCTTAAATTATTATTTTTTATACGATTTATCATATTAAACTAATAAATTTCAAAAAAATTATTCAGAGGGAAAAATATTAAAAATATGTTTTACAAAATTATTGCAAAAAATTATCATTTTTTAACACTTTATAAATTTTCTTCTTTATACTTTTACATTTTATTAGTATTTTTATATTAAACATTTAAATATGTAAATATAATGGCAGCAGAAAAATTTATTTTCCGTCATAACGGACCTAGAGAAGAAGAAATACCGGTAATGCTTGAAAAAATTGGTGTTTCTTCAATAGATGAGTTAATTGACCAAACCGTTCCGGCATCAATTCGTCTGAAAGAACCTTTAAAACTAAGCAAAGCACTGACCGAGCGTCAATACTATCGCAGAATTCATGATATAGCTCAAAAAAACAAAGTTTTTGAAACCTATATCGGCATGGGTTATTACGATACCATAACCCCTGCAGTAATTATGCGCAACATTTTTGAAAATCCTGCTTGGTACACTTCATACACACCTTATCAGGCAGAAATTTCGCAAGGCAGGTTGGAAGCGCTACTGAATTTCCAAACCACTGTAAGTGAACTCACAGGTATGGAGCTGGCTAATGCTTCTTTATTAGATGAAGCCACAGCAGCCGCCGAAGCAATGATTATGATGCATAATTTACGTTCACGGGCAGATGTAAAAGCCGGCAAAAATGTTTTGTTTGTAGATAATAATACCTTTCCACAAACATTGGCAGTTATTAAAACACGTGCTATACCTTTAGGTATTGAGGTACAAACCGGCAATTTTAAAAATTATGATTTCGATGAAAAAACCTTTGGATGCATTGTTCAGTATCCTGCCGGCGATGGCGTAATTGAAGACTATAGTGAATTTGTAAAAAACGCACATGAAAAAGGCGCTTTGGTTTCAGTAGCTGCTGATATTATGAGTTTAGCACTTTTAACACCTCCGGGCGAATGGGATGCAGATATTGTTTTTGGAAACACGCAACGTTTGGGTGTGCCAATGGGCTACGGAGGACCTCATGCAGCCTTTTTTGCTACACGCGAAAAATTTAAACGAACAGTTCCAGGTAGAATCATCGGTATTACTAAAGACAAACACGGAAATTATGCTTTCCGCATGGCTTTACAAACGCGCGAACAGCACATAAAACGCGAACGCGCCACTTCAAACATTTGTACGGCACAAGCTCTTTTAGCCATTATGGCCGGAATGTATGCCGTATATCATGGTGCAGAAGGCATTAAACGCATTGCAAGCATCATTCACGGAACTGCCGGAACACTTGCCGGTAAATTAAAAAAACTGGGTTATACTATTGAACATGATAATTACTTTGATACCCTAAAAATAATTTTGCCCCAAGGAGTGGCTAAATCAGAAATTGAATTACAAGCACTTGCCGAAGGAATTAATTTTCGGTATATATCGGATAATGAAATTGGTATAAGTGTAGATGAAACAACCCATGTTCAAAACATCAACGATATTTTAAATATTTTTGCCCGTGCCAATAATAAAATGGCTGATGAAATTAGTGATATTGACC
>JALSLF010000071.1 GCA_026988445.1 Bacteroidales bacterium | reverse complement strand
AGGGGGACAACATACGCAAATAAATAAACCACTACGTGGTTTAATTATCAAAAATACATCCTCTTTTTAACAATATTCTAACAAAGTAATTATTTTGATATTTTTTTGGCAAAATTACTTACAAACCAGACTATACAACATTTATCTGCTTTGCAGATATAAATAATGCCAAAGGCATCAAACGTAAATAAACCTGTGTCATGCAGGGGGGACAACATACGTAAATAAATAAACCACTACGTGGTTTAATTATCAAAAAAACACATTCTCTTTTTAACAATATTCTAACAAAACAATTATATTTGGCAAAATTACTTACATAACGGACTATACAACATTTATCTGCTTTGCAGATATAAATAATACCAAAGGCATCAAACGTAAATAATCCTGCGCCATGCAGGGGAAAACATACGCAAATAATTAAACCACTACGTGGTTTAATTATCAAAAACACATCCTTTTTATAACAATATTCTCATAAAACAATTATATTTGAACATATTTAGAAAATAGTACCTTTTCGTACACCGATGTTCGTTTCCGTACAGTTATATTTTTATGCAATCTTATACTATTTTGATATATAGCCGGCTATACACTTTGGTATAATTCTGGATTAGAACATTTTTTTAAATAATAAACAATAAAAATTAAACTTTAATAATTATGATGAAAAAAGCAATAGCTTATGCAATGATTTTGGTTTTTGCATTTCAATTAAATGTAAAGGCTGATGAAGGAATGTGGTTTTTAGCATTTATTGGTAAAAACTATAAACAAATGAAAGCCATGGGCTTTAAACTTACCCCCAAAGATATATACGATATTAATCATTCGAGTATGAAAGATGCCGTTGTGGCACTTGACCACGGCTCCTGTACTGCAGAGCTGGTTTCTCCTCAGGGATTATTATTTACCAATCACCATTGCGGATATGGTGAAATTCAAGCCCATAGTACTGTTGAACACGATTATTTAACCAATGGTTTTTGGGCAAAATCAATGAAAGAAGAGCTGCCGAACCCCGGTAAATCAGTTACTTTTTTAGTTCGTATGGAAGATGTAAGTGATAAGGTAAATGCTGCATTAAACGATAAAATGAGTGAAGAAGAACGTGAAATGACTATTCGTAAAATATCACAACAGATTGAAAAAGAAGCAATTGGCGACACACATTACGAAGCACAAGTTCGTTCATTATTCAAAGGTAATAACTTTTACCTTTTTGTTTACGAAACATTTCTTGATGTTCGTTTGGTAGGTGCTCCACCTTCGGCAATTGGTAAATTTGGCGGCGATACAGACAACTGGATGTGGCCCCGCCAAACCGGCGATTTTTCAATTTTCCGAGTTTATACAGCCCCTGATGGCAGTCCTGCTGAATATTCTCCCGATAATGTACCTTTAAAACCCAAACATTTTTTCCCTATTTCTATAAAAGGTATAAAAAAGAAAGATTTTACCATGACTATGGGATATCCGGGTTCAACTTCTCGTTATCTTACATCTTGGGGAGTTGATGAAGTTATGAAAAATGAAAACGATATTCGTATTGAAGTACGTGGGGCTAAACAAGAAATCATTAAAAAATATATGGATGCAAGCGATAAAACACGTATTCAATATTCATCAAAATACTATCGTTCAACTAATTACTACAAATATTCAATTGGACAAAATCAAGCATTAAAAAAACTGAATGTAATTGCCACAAAACAAGAAATTGAAAAAAGACTAACCGACTGGATAAACGAAGGAGACAATGCACGTAAAACAAAATACGGAAATACATTAGAGCTAATTAAAACAGCATATGCCGACCGCAAAGACCTAAATAAATATCAAAACTATTGGTTTGAATCACTTTATTTAGGACCTGAAATAATTGGTTTCGGATTGCGTTTTCGCCGCCTTGAAGCGATGATACAACAAGCCGGTGTGGAAGCTGCCAAAGGTGAAGCTGCTAACTTAAAAACACAAGTTGAAGAATTTTTTAAAGATTATGACCCAAAAGTAGATAAAGAAGTATTTGTTCGTTTGGTAGGAATTTATAAAGATAAAGTATCAAAAGATTTTTATCCTGCATTTTTTGAATTAATTGACAATAATTATGACGGAAGTATTCAAAAATTTGCCGATGAACTTTATGCAAAATCGTTTTTAACAGACAAAAATCGTGCTATAGCATTTTTAGACAGCTTAAAAGCAGATGCATTTCAAACAGATTTAGGATATTTAACATCAAAAACAGCTTTGGATGTATATTTTAAACTAATGAATGCAAATAAACCTTACGATTATAAACTCGGAAAAGGAATGCGCGAATTTGTCGCCGGATATATGCAAATGGAAGCTGAAAAAAATCCGAAAAAATTATTTTACCCCGATGCAAATTCAACCATCAGATTATCTTACGGAAAAGTGGGCGGATATAAAGTAAACGGTAAAAAATATAATTACACCACTGATTTGGAAAGCTTA
Source organism: Bacteroidales bacterium (assembly GCA_026988445.1). Taxonomy (GTDB): domain Bacteria; phylum Bacteroidota; class Bacteroidia; order Bacteroidales; family NBLH01; genus NBLH01. Next base: position 1,968 of record JALSLF010000071.1, on the reverse strand, counting down.
ATGGCAAAAGAAGACCCTAATAACGAAGAATTTATTGTTCCTGAAAGATTAAAAGAATTGTATAAAAACAAAGATTACGGCAGATACGGACATAAAGGCAAAATGACCGTTTGTTTTATTTCGAATAACGACATTACCGGCGGAAATTCGGGCAGTCCGGTAATAAACGGAAACGGAGAACTTATAGGGATTGCTTTTGACGGGAACTGGGAAGCAATGAGTGGCGATATTGCTTTTGACCCTAAATTACAAAAATGCATCAATGTAGATATTCGCTATGTTTTATTTATCATAGATAAATATGCAGGTGCAACTAATTTAATAGATGAACTTACAATAATTGAATAAACAACATAAGAAAAGGGTTTTGCAAATTGCAAGCCCTTTTTTTTATAAAGCATTTCTGGCATGTAAAATATACTTGGCAGTATCAAGTGGCGATATACCTCTGTACTCAGTGATTTTACCATCATCTAAACTGCATTCCACATACGAGTCAAATTTAGTGGTAATTTTGGCTTTTCCACCGCTTATTGATGCCAATCTAATGGGATAATCCATTGATGTAGCTGCCGGAACTTTTCCGCTTAAAATCACCTTGCCGTTTTCAAATTCGGGATTGGCAAAACTTGCCCTCATTTTTGTCAAATCACTTGCAATAGTTCCCAATATTTCTTCTGGCGCACTAATCCTGAAATTTAATACCGGCTCTAATAAATTCGTATCGCAATTTTTTAAACCATCCATTATTCCCATAGGAGTAGCAACGGTAAAATCATGCGGATGTGTATGTACCTCATGGTCTTCACCATCTATTAAAGTGATTTTTATATCCGTAACTTCCCAGCCTTTAATTCCTTGTTTTAAAGCTGTAGGTAGCGTTTGTTCTATTTGATTTTGATAACGCTGCTTAATCTTATCAAAACTTACTTCCGATTTATAGCTTACACCGGAACCTCTCTCACCGGGTTCTATCCTGAAACGCATGATCGCCCAACACGGTTTCGGCATCCAATATCGAACGTAGCCCTCCCCCGCTTTTGCCGGTGTTTCTTTATAAATAATAGCCGGCTCATCAAACTCGGCTTCAATGCCAAAGCGACTTTTTAATAGTTCGTTTAAAATTTCTACATGAATTTTTCCTTTTGTGTTGATATGCAATTCCCTTAAATCATTAACCCACTGAACATTAAGATTTGGGTCTTCATCTGCTAATTGATAAAAAGCACTTAAAAGTTTTGGTGCTTCGGCACTGTTTTTTGCCGTAACTTTTACCGTTAAAAGAGAAATATCTTGCAATACGTCCTTTTTGTTATTAAGCTTTGATAAACCAATAAAATCCCCTGCTTTTGCTTTTGATAAACCGGTTACGGCAGCGATATCGCCCGCTTCAATTTTATCAATATCAACATATTTTTTTGCATAAACTTTTTTTATTTGTGCTACTTTTTCTTCAATTTTTTGACTTGCATTATAAATAATTGCCCTTTTAGCTATTGTTCCCGAATAAAGCCGCACATGACAAACCTTTCCCAATGTTTTATCGTGCTCCACTTTATAAATATATGCCGATAGTTCATCGGTTTCGGTTTTAGGGGCCGGCAAATAATCTATAATTGCCTCTATTAATTCTTTTGTGCCTATATCATTTTTGGCGGCACCAAACAAAACCGGAAAAAGTTCACAATTATGAATACTCTGTATTAATGTTTCTTTTAATTCCTCATAAGCCAAGTTTTCATCATCTAAAAATTTTTCTAACAATTCTTCGTTTTGCTCTGCAATAATTTCAATCAGCTCATCATCCAATTCAAGGGTTTTATTAAAAAGCGGTTTAATTAATGCATTATCATTGGCTTCATTTTCTGTTTTTTGCAGCACTATGGTATTTTTTGTCAATATTTTATTGATTTCATCAATAACTTGCTCTGTATCGGCTCCTGCCCTATCAATTTTATTGATAAAAAA
>JALSLF010000070.1 GCA_026988445.1 Bacteroidales bacterium | reverse complement strand
CGACTAAAACGTAATTGAATATAGCGTGGAAATAAAAACCACAAACCGTAAGCAAAAATTAAATAAATGAAACTAAATAAGCCGGTCGAGTGTATTATCAAGATAATCATCAGGATTTAAAATAAGTTTTTGAATATAATAGTCAGATACCAAATAATAATCTTCCTTTAATCTTAAAGCAGGCTCAAAGCTTTCAAAAGCATCGGCAAAATTTTTCTTTAAATTATTGAGCGATGAATAATAATGTTTAACAATATTGTTCCAAATGGGTAGTCTGTGTTCGGTAAAACTGTTATCCGTGAAATTTAGAAATAAGTCTTGGTAGCGCAAATGGTTTTTAAGCTCTTCTAAAAGAAAACCTTTTTGAGTACGTAAACCATTAATAATAAATTCATTATATTGACTATAAAAACTTACATATTCTGTTTGATAAAAAGGTAAATTATACCTAAGATAGTGATTATACTCTTTAACAGATGAAATATTGAATTTACGATAAGCTCCACCATTGTAGGAATGTGCAGAAGGTCCCAAACCTAAATAAGAAGCACCTGTCCAATAAGACGAATTATGTTTTGACTTGAATCCGGGTAAAGAAAAATTAGAAATTTCGTAATGCTCGTAACCGTGTTTACGCATTTGTTTAATCAAGAATTGATAAAACTGATTACTTAATACATCATTTATATCGTTAATTAAGTTCTTTTTTTTACGTCGTCCAAACTCAGTGCGGTCTTCAATACTTAAATGATAAGCAGATAGGTGTTCTAATTCATAATGGAAAAAAATATCCAAATCAAACTCAAAATCAAGTAAGCTTTGACCGGGAATACCGTAAATTAAATCAATACTGATATTATCAAATCCGGCTTTGCGCGCCATTTCTATACTACGTATAGAACTATCTGCATCATGACGGCGATGTAAGAATTTATTTATTCGATTATTAAAAGATTGTATCCCAATACTTAAGCGATTAAACCCAATAGAACGTAATTCTTTATAAAAATATAAATCTGCATCCTCAGGATTCATTTCAATAGTAATTTCCAAATCGTTAAAAGAGCCATCTTGAAAGGAAAAATGAGTACGCATTTTACTAATAATACGTTCTAAATCGGTCAAAGAAAGAGAGGAAGGGGTGCCGCCACCAAGGTAAATGCTACGAACATTAATATTTTCAAAACCGGAATTAAGCTGATAAAATTTATCTTCTACTTCAAGCTTTTTCTGATAAATATCGGTATAAAACTCAATTTCTTTTTCAATAGCATCAACAAAACCGGGCAAAAATTTATAATTAGCCGATTTAAAAAAATCGCAATAGTAGCAAAATTGCTTACAAAAAGGAATATGTACATAAATTCCAAAATCCATGCAACAAAAGTACAAACGAAAAACCGGAAATAAAGTAAAAAATCAATAAAGTCTTAAACATATAATAAATAATATATATTAAATTTAAATAAATAATTAATGATTATGATTATGTCCTGTTCATACTGTTATTAATATTTTCATCAAAAATTTGTTTTTTTCAATATTAAGAAATCATTAAGACAATATTAACAAACGATAAAAACCGATATTTTTAATATGCTGTATTTTATAGATTTTATTAACACTTGTTGATATCCGTTTTTAATAAATTCGTCTTATAATTTTTCAGTATTTTATATGTTCATTTCTTTAAATATCTTGTTTAAAAATTATCTCTAAAATATGAAAAGTTCATTTTTATTTTAAAAAAATCTTTATATACAAACATGATTTTTTAATTTCCAAATTTATTTATTGAATTGTTTTAACATTTATTAACAATCTTATTCACTAATTCAATGAATTTTAGTTTTTTGATAACTATCTTATTTTTAATGAATTAATATATGTTTATGAACAAATATAAACAAGTATTTTTAAGGATAATTTAGAAAAGAAGAGTTTATAATCGCTCAATTTAGGTACTATTCATATATCAATACCGCATTAGCCACCGCTCTTGGTTCCGGTGGCAAAGCATAAATATTTTCTTCATAATTTTTATTATAGGGCGATATGTTTAAGGTTTCGCCATCAACTACTAAAGTACTGCTTCCTCCCGGATCAAAACCCATAGCTTTAATCATACCGTATTTTTTCATAATCGCCGCCATATCCGGATGGGTAGCTCCTACCGATTCGCGTATTCTGCCGTTTATGGTCAACACAAAAATATTATTTTCTTTATCAATTCCAACTGCAATCTTTGGTCCGCGCATATCAGTATAATCTAATCGGGCAGCTTGTGTTTTTATCGAATTTGGGCTTTTCCAACCTTCCAGTTCCATATTTATAGCCGTTTTACCGTCATTTAACAATAAAGGGCCTGCTTCAACAGCTTGAATAATATCTTTAAAATCTTCAAAATAAAATTCCAACTCTGCTCCTATTTCAATACCTTTTGGAAAAGCATTTTTGTTGAATGAAATACTCAATCCTACCGGATATAATTCGCTATATTCCTCATCATCAATTATTTCTATTATTTTATTGCCGGATAATCGCAATATAATTCTGTCTTTAGCGTAAAAGGTGTTTTCATCAAAAAGTAAATCGTAAAAGCAAACATCTGTTTTTTCTATTTCTTTCGTATTTTTAAGATTATAGTGTTTATTCGTTAATTCAAATGTTTTATCTCCAATACCCAGCCTAAAACCCTTTGATGAGCTTACCAATTGAATATCCGCTTGTGAGTTTTTATCAATCAATAAAGCTGCTTTGTTAAATAAAGGGGGGGATAATACTTTTCCTTTACTGATAATTAAACCCAGGGGCGAACCGATAAAATCTTCTGATAAGCCCAATTTACCAACTAATTCAGGATTTAAAATATAACCTCCGTTCCAAGCTACACGTACTTTTATATCTTTATGTTTGCTAAAATCATGAACAAATTTTGTAACGGTTTTAGTTCCTGTTTTGCTTGAAATTATGGCAAAATTCAATTTTTTATCCGTACCGGTTTTAATTTTAGCATAAGCTCCGCTATAGGGCAAACCATCTTCATGTATTCCCGATAACTGATTATGTTCTACAATATCTTGTTTTCCGGCTTTTTGTTTAATGTTTCTCAGTACTTTTTTTATCGGATTTCCGTTAGTTAATGCGTCTTCACGAATAAATTCCATAATTTTCTTTTCGCCGAACTCATTGCTTAAATACATAAACAAATCTCCGTTGAGTGCATCGGCAAAATCTTTTGCTGTTTGTACAGGGGTAGGATAAGCCAAACAGGTGCGCACTCCTGCCGGTACATATTGTATATAGCCGCTGCCCTTAGGAATACCCATAATAGTAGCAGCTATTTCGGTACGCACCGAGCCGATGTGAAACTTATCAATGTCTAAAATATCGGTCATTAATGCCGAATTACTTCGTGTGGTAATAATAAAACCGTTTTCTTTTTTAATTTTTATTAAAACTTTCAATGCTTCACTGCCTAATTGTTTCACATTTAAACCTACTGAAAATTGTTTGGTAGGTACTATTTTTAACAATCCTTCTTCGTATAAGATACGTAAATCTTTTTCTTCGCCTTCAAAAATATAACGTTTAATTTCATCTACACGCGACCAACCTACCAATGAATCTTCCAAAGCAAAAATATAAACCGGTGATAGTTTTATTGTTCGGTTTTTAAAATGTTCGTGTGTAAGCGGTTCTGCAACCGGTATTTTTAATTTATACCTGATGGATTGTAAAGCAAAAAGTTCTAATTCATACGAAATATATTTGCCCGGAAAATAAGCAATCGGCACATTTTCGCGTAAGCGGTCACGCAAAAATTTACGGTTGTCAATTTCTATTTTGTACGATGATGTAATTTGCGAAACTGCTAAATCCCAATTCGTGAAAAAATGCGAACTGGTATCAATGCGTATATGATAATCGGGTTGAATAATATCACGATGCATCATATTTATTAAACCCGTAAGTTCTTGAAAAGTATAATCCTGATAAGGATAATAATTTTTGTTTCGATGACGATAGGAAAATGAATGATCATGCCTGATTGCTTGCTCTCCTTCGTGGTATTTGAACATTATGTCCACTGCATTGTAAAATTTATATATTTTTTCTTTTTCAACTTCTTGATGTTCTAAATCCGTTACTACCAAATTGCGCGCAAACTCCATCATACGACCGCGAATGCGCTGCTCTTCCACTCTGAAATATGAAGGATCAATCAATGATTTTAAGTACAGCATAAAAGTTAAATTACCGTATCCTTGTAAAAAGTATCTATTATCGGTATTTACCAATTCGGAAACCAATTTATGGTCTTGTTCGTTAATTTTTTTATAATGTTTTAATGATTTTTTAACATATTCAACTGTAGTATCCGGGTTTAATAATTGATTATATAAGCGATAAACAATTTTCAACAAATTATCGCTTAAAGCAGGAATACTGTATCGTTTAAGTACTACATCTTT
>JALSLF010000069.1 GCA_026988445.1 Bacteroidales bacterium | reverse complement strand
GAAATAAATGCAGCAATACGTCCTCCTTCGCTCATATCCCAAACATCTACGGCAAATAGTTTTAATAATGTAAAAAAGAACAAGGATAATGCAATTATGCGCAACATTTTCATTTTCTTTTTCATTCCAAGAATCATTAAAACAAAAGCAATAACACCCCATAAAATAGGCCACCCGATTTTGTGTACCGAAAGACTTAAGGCATACATATTCTCTATATCCGGCTTAGACAGATACAAAACCAAATAATCCAATTCGTTACTTAAAAGATATACCGATAAGGCAATATTTATCCATAAAAAAACATTTATCATGCTATTATCCGGATTATCAGAACTGTAGATGTTTCTCCATGAAAAATAAGCTAATGCAATTACAAAAACTACGGTTAAATAGTGGATAATAACAAATGTTGTATCAATAGTATCTGCCAGATAATGTTCTAAAATATTTTTAAAATCTAAATGAACGGCAAGGGCATAAAGAAACAACATAAATACCGAAATCCAGGTAAAAACATTTTTAAACGAATTCCCTTTGAGTTTTTCGGTCCACAGCAATACAACAAGCACATATAAATAGGAATAAAAGGCTAATGCTATATCGGTTAACCGGCTAAAATCATAATAAGCATCTATTTGATACCCAATTTCAAATAATACTACAAAATAACCTAATACAATTAGTAAAATAGTTAAAAAGCCACGATATTTTTCTATGGAAAACTTTCGCAAAAAGTAATCATCTTTCTCATTCATCAATAATTTAAGCGATAAAAATACAGAAATGATTGCGATAATTCCGGTTATAAATACTTTGTTTATGATAATTGTTAGAATCGTTTCATTATAACCAAAATAATATTTATTCCAGTCCATTACTAAACTGATAATCATTAAAACAACAACTATAAATGAGGAAGTTTTTAGTAAACGAATACCCGATTTTTGGCTTAACCAAAGCAAAAGAGCCGTTTCAATAGCCCAAAACATAGTAATATAATTACCGTTTAACTGAACCGGAGCGGTTAAACTAACAAAAGTAAGCACTAAGCCAATTAGTAAAAGTACCAAGTTGCGGTCAATTTCTTTACGTCTGTACAAAGGATACGCAAAAGCTGCATTCAAAACAGCCAGCAGTATTGTGTAAATACCCTGATATGCCGGTGCAAACTCATGTAACAAAAATAAACCGGCTGCATAATAAAAAAACGAATTGCTTATTAATATAATAAACTCACTTGCGTCAAATTTTGCTTTTTCTTTGAGGTTATTAATTATATTCATTAGAAAGAAGATAATATAAAAGCCGGTGGCAAAAAGCAATGCCCCAAGATAAGGAATTTCTTTCTGTGAATGATAGGTTTTAAACAACCACAAACTGTACAAAATTACAGTGGAAGCATAGGCAACAATGTTTACAATATTCCACCTTTTATAATATGCCAAAACCAGCATACCTATATCCAAAATCATAATATAGGTAAATAGTACTTTATAATTTCCTGCACCGGAACTAACCATTATAGGGGTAGCAAAGCCACCGATTATTGCTAATACAGCCAATTCTTTTCGATTATATGCCAAAGCTAAAACCACGGCAAAACCGGTTATTCCCACCATAAGTAAAAATGCAGCAGTTTGATTAAATATTTCGTACATCTGATAACCAAATGCAATTGAAAAATAAAATACAGCAATACCGCCACCAATTAACACCGAGCTAAATGCAATATAATTTTTTCTTAATTTATGTGCTAAACCAATGAGTATAGTACCACTTAACAAACCAACCAAAATTCGTCCCACAGGATTTATCCAACCTTCGCCAATTGCATACTTAATACCCAATCCTAAGGCAATAACTAAAATCAAAATACCTACCTTATTCATCAGGTTTTCACCGATAAATTTTTCAAAATCAGTTTTCTTTTTCGGCTTAACACTTTTTGACTTATATTTTTCCGGTATTCTTTTTTTCCACTCAGGTTCTTTAATAATCTTTTGCTCTACAACTTTTTCTATATCTTTTTTAGTTTGTTTTTCAGGTTCTTTTTCGGGCTTTTCATCTGCAATTATTTGAATTTTTTCGGGGACAGTTTCCGAAATTTTTTCTTCCTTAACCGGAGTTTTAAGTTCTTGTAGTTTTTGTGTACCCGATAATTGTTTCTTTAAATCATTTAGTTGATATTTAAGACTATCAAATTCCGATTTAATAAAACTTTTTAAATTAAGTACAATTATAAATAGCACAATTATAAAAAGAAAACTTAATGTTGTTACTGCTTCCATCTCTTATATTTATGGTTTAAAAAATGCAAATTAGTATAAAAATTTGAGATTTTGAATTATTATTCAGATTTTTACATGAATTAAATCGATACAGGAGGATAATGAATGAAGAAAATTGACACTATAGTGTCTTGGTAAATAGTTTGTTATTAACAAGTTAGTTGTTTTTTTATTTCTGATTACTCAATTTAGGTATAATACACAAGTAAAAATATTAGCAATGCTAAATAATCAAAAAATAATCGTCATTTTGCCCGCTTATAATGCTGAAAAAACTTTGGAAGCTACCTATCGTGAAATACCCTTTGATATAGTGGATGAAGTAATACTAGTTGATGATTTAAGTAGTGATAACACTGTTAAAGAAGCTAATAAATTGGGAATTAAACACATTATTCAGCATAAAAAAAACAGGGGATACGGTGCCAATCAAAAATCATGTTATAATAAGGCGCTTGAATTAAATGCCGATATTGTAGTTATGTTACATCCTGATTATCAATATACTCCAAAGCTTATTCATTCTATGTGCTATTTAATTGCCAATGGTGTTTACGAAGTAGTAATTGGTTCGCGCATTTTAGGCAAAGGTGCATTAAAAGGAGGAATGCCTATGTATAAATACATAGCCAACCGCTTTTTAACTTTGGTACAAAATATTTTAATGAATCAAAAACTTTCCGAATATCATACCGGTTACAGAGCTTTTTCAGGCAAAGTGCTAAAAAGTATTGCCTACAATAAAAACTCTGATGATTTTGTATTTGATAATCAAATGATTGCTCAAATATTTTATACAGGTTATGAAATTGCCGAAATTACCTGCCCAACTAAATATTTTGAAGAAGCATCATCCATAAACTTAAAACGCAGCATTAAATACGGATTAGGAGTTCTAAAAACAGCTTTTCAATATTTTCTGCAAAAAGCAGGTATTGCAAAATTTAAAATTTTTGAAACATAGCACAGTCTCCCAAGCTGAGAAATAAACCTAAATCCATCATTCCAAAGAAGTACTAAATAGCCTATAAAAGTTAAAAAAGGTTAAATTTTGTATAATATACTTTAAAATGTTTGCAATTAAATTTCACATTAATAAATTTGCTATGCTTTAAAAACGGATAATAATTTCAAATTATGGAACAAACAGTAAATATCAGAGAGTTAAACGAAAGAATTCAAAAAGAAAGTGAGATTATTGACCTGATTACCATGGAGATGAATAAAGTAATCATTGGTCAGCAACATTTGGTAGAGAGCCTTTTAATCGGTTTACTCTCAAAAGGGCATGTGTTGCTTGAGGGAGTTCCCGGCTTGGCAAAAACATTGGCAATTAACACTTTGGCAGATACTGTTGATGCAAAATTCAGTCGTATTCAGTTTACACCGGATTTATTGCCTGCCGATTTGCTCGGTACTTTAATTTACAGCCAAAAAACAGAAGAATTTATCGTAAAAAAAGGACCTATTTTCTCAAATTTTGTTTTGGCAGATGAAATTAACCGTTCGCCGGCAAAAGTACAGAGTGCGCTACTCGAAGCCATGCAGGAAAAGCAAATCACTATTGGGTCGGAAACTTTCCGTTTAGAAGAACCTTTCTTGGTGCTTGCTACGCAAAACCCGATTGAACAAGAGGGTACCTATCCATTACCGGAAGCACAAGTAGATCGTTTTATGTTGAAAGTAATCATTAATTATCCGAAATTTGAGGAAGAAAAACTGATTATTCGTGAAAACTTAAATAAAACCTTCCCAAAAGCAAATAAAGTACTTTCTGCACAAGACATAATTAATGCACGCGAAGTGGTTCGTGATGTATATATGGACGAAAAAATTGAAAAATACATTCTAAGCATTGTATTTGCTACCCGGTATCCCGACCAATACGGTTTGGAAAAATATAAGGAACTGATTAGCTACGGAGCATCACCGCGTGCCAGTATTAATTTGGCTTTAGCTTCAAAAGCCTATGCTTTTATTAAACGCCGCGGATATGTTATTCCCGAAGATGTTCGTGCAGTTTGCCACGATGTAATGCGTCATCGTATAGGTTTAAGCTATGAAGCAGAAGCTGAAAACATCACACAAGAAGAAATTATCAGCGAAATTTTAAATACGATTGAAGTACCTTAGGCTGATTTATGATTTTAGAGTTTAGATTTTAGAAGTTAGATTTTAGAAATATATCTATTTTACC
>JALSLF010000068.1 GCA_026988445.1 Bacteroidales bacterium | reverse complement strand
AAACTACCGTCTGAATTGCGCGAAATATCTGCTTTAAGTTATTATAAAGATAATTTACTGGCTGCGGTACAAGATGAAAATGGAATAATTTACATGATTAATTACAAAAGCGGAAAAATTGAGCAAAAAATTAAGATTGAAGCCTTTGGTGATTTTGAAGGAATTGAAATTGTGGACAGTTTGGTTTATATGATGAAAAGCAATGGAAATATTATTCGGGTTAGCAATTTTATAAGTGAATCACCGGTAATTGAGAAATTTGACCTAGCTTTTAGTTCAAAAAATGATTGCGAAGGTTTAGGATATGACGCTCAAAAAAATAATTTGCTAATTGCCTGTAAAGGAAAATCAGCTTTAGCTGATAATCGTCAAAAAGACTTGCATTTGCCTGAATTGAAAAAATACCGTGCAGTTTATTCGGTAAATATTAAAAATATGCAAGTTAATACGAAACCTGAATTTTTATTAGAAAAAAAAGAATATGAAAAATTAAGTAAAACGGATGATTTTAAACCTTCGGCAGTTGCTGTTCATCCTATTTCCGAGAATATTTATATTCTTGCTTCGGCGGGTAAATTATTGGTAGTTCTTGACCAAAACGGAAATTACTTGGAACATATCCAATTAGATTCAAAGATTTTTCGTCAACCGGAGGGTATTTGTTTTAGCCCGGATGGTGAAAAATTATTTATTTCAAACGAAGGAAAAGGGAAAAAAGGGAATATTTTGATTTTTGAGCATAGGTGATTGGAAGATTGAATGAATGATTGAATGAGTGAATGATTGAATGAGTGAATGATTGGATGAGTGAATAATTGGATGAGTGAATAATTGAATGATTGGTGTAAACTACTAATATACCAATATACTAATATACCAATACACCAACATACCAACACACTAATTACTGAATTTCAGACTATCCAATTGCTTTTGTGCTTGTTTTTTATATTCCGATGTGCTGTTACTAATTTGTTTTAATAATTCTTTTGCTTTTTTTGGCTTATTTTGCTTTCTGAAAATTTGAGATTTAAACCAAAGCGCCTCCCAATAATAAGTATTGTCCGTTTCTGTGCTTAATTTATCAAAATAGTTTTTTGATTTCTTATAATCGCTTGTATAATAATAGCTTAATCCCGTATAATAAAATACTTTATTTATATTTTCTTTTTGTTTTTCGGCAATTTTAAAATATTCTAATGCCGTAGAATAGTCTTTTTCTTTATATGCATTAATTCCCAAATGCAAATATGAAACTGCTTGTTTTTTAGACAAAGTCGGCTCTAATATTTTTGCTCTGCTAACAATTATATTCTCAGTATCGCGGGTGAAATTTTCTTTAGCTATAGTCATATCATTTTCTTCGGTCTCGTCTTCACTTATTGAACTATAAGTAGGTGTTTGTGCGTTGCTGTCTTCAATATCTACACCGGCAATTACTTCATCGTAAACTGTTTGCTCATTGGCATTTTCCTTTAATTTTTCTTTTGTGTTTTTATTTTCGGTAATTTTTTCTTTTGTCTCAGCAAGTGGCTTATCAGGCTTGTTTTGTGTTAAATCAAATTTATCTTCAACTCTTATACCGCTTTCATCTTCAACAGTTTCTGAGCTTTCATGTGTGGGTGCTATCTGCTCAAATTCTTGCGACAAAGTTTCTTTTTCTGCATAGCCACTACTCATTTTTTGGATATATAGGCTGATAAAAATACCGGAACCAATTAATAAAAGTAGTGTTGCAGCAATTTTCCATACTTTATTTCTATTGTTTCGCGTTTTTTTACTTTCAGTAACTATCTGTTTATCAATTGATTTATTTAATTCATTGATAATTAAGGGCAAACTCGCCGGATTTTTCATTGCCAGTAAACCTTCAAACTCATCGCGACAAAATGCACAGGCATTTATATGTTTTTCAAACAAGTGTTCTTCTTTTGCCGATAATTTACCCGCAATATAGGCTTGCATTTGTTCAATATTTAAACAAGTGCCTGTTTGAAAAATATTATGTATCTTTTTTTCTTTCAATTTTTATTAGGTTAATTACATGCTAATACATTGAATTATCAAAATGATTAGTCCTTCGCTTGCTATTTTTTGCAAAATAATTTTTAAATTTCTTTTACCGTTTTGGATATAACTTTTTACTTTTTTATCGGAAAAACCGGTAATTTCTATAATTTCTTTATACGATTTTTCTTGCAAATAAAACAACTCAATACACTCTTTTTGCTCTGATTTAAGTTGATTTAATGCAAGTTTCAGATTTTTAAGTTCATTTTCTGCTTTTTGTTCATTAATAGGATGCTCTTCGGATTGATTTTCCATAAAAAGCGTATTTTCTTTTATCCTATCTGCATGTTTTTGTTTACTTTGTTCCTTACGTAAAATTCCAAGACAATAATTTCTTGTAACCGTATGCAACCAAGCTTTAAAATTATCGATTTCGTGAATTAATAAATCATCGAAAAGTTTTTCAAATATTTGCATTACCGCATCTTTGCTTTGCTCTTCATCTTTAAAATATTTCATGGAAATTAGAAAAACAAAGCCGGTATATCGCTTAAAAAGTTCAGCTACCATATTTTTATCGAGGTTTTGGCGATAGCTTTTAATTAATAAGCGGTCATCGGTTTTTGATATGTCAAATATTTTTGTCAATATTTAATAATTTAACTTATGTTTCGCAGCGAATTAAATATGATATTATTGTTCTGAAAGAGCAGCTTATACTAAGCCCAATAAAGGCTTTGGTTAAAAATAATGCTATCAAGCTGCGCCTGCTATCCGACAGAACAATTTAATGTTAACTTGCCCGCTATTCGGCGGGCGGCAGATAAGCGTATTTCAACAGCTTGGGGCGTTGCCCACAAGTTAGTATAAGATGGACTTTCAGTCCGTAATTACAATTTATGCATATTTTAGATACATTGCTATAAAATAAACATATTCAGCTTATTAAGCTATATGAATAGAGTATGTATCATTATTAACTATCTTGTTTTTAATATGCTAGCAACTGCAAAACATTTGTAACTTAACTTTCGCAAGCAAGTAAATATTAAATTAGCCACTGATCCGCCGATAGTCAGACAAATTGCACGAATGAAATAATTCAATTTTTTTATTTCGATTTTCCTTTTTCACCTTTGGGGTAAAGAGAAATATTCTGTGCAATTATTATAGTATCAACAAAACGGATATAAAAGCTTTGCTTTTATATAATTTTCAGAAAACGAGTGCTTATTCTTTCCAAAATTTTATAATCAGTACTTCTGCTGAAATAAAAATTAATGCTAAAATAATAAACCATTTCCAAAGATTTTTGCGTTCGCTGCGTAAATTATTTATTTCCGAACTGAATTTTTCTGTATTTACCGGTAAAATTTTATAATTATTTAATTTATATTGATTTATTAAGTCCTTTATTTCTTCAAGGGTATAGCATTGTGTATCCGATTCTTTCCGGTTATAATTAAAAGAAAAGGCACTTAGTGTGTCTTTGTCTGACAGTAAATAATAGTTTCCGGCTTTATTAATTTGATTCATAAAGTCGATTTTTATATTTTGTCTTCCTGTAGGAATAATTTTCGGTATAAATTCATATTCCGAATTACCGGCAACAATTCGTAATATATTATCACCCGATAATTTAATATTCAGCTCCACAGGCATAACATTAGCTAATGTATAATATATATCCGAAATATTTTGACTAAAAGCTGCCATATTATATAAGGTAGGAACAAAAACCGGATGTAAATAAAAACCTGTATTTGCTGTATTTAGCGGAAATGTAAATAAATAATATTTGCCTTTGGCGGAATTGCCTTGCAATAAGAGTGCATCTTTATTTATCGCCGAAAGTACTATTTTATCCGTATTTTGAATGTTTTTAACAATTTCATAGTGTGTATTGATTTTGGGTAAAATCAAGTGCTTCTTAGTATCTTTAAAAACATTTTTATATAGAAAATGCCGGTAATTAATTTGTGCTATTTCGGTTTCGGCGGTATCTTGTTTTAAAATTTGTATGCCGCTTAATTGCATTAATAATTGATTATAGGATTCAATATTAATTTTTTCGCCGGGAATAATTGCCAGTGAAGCACCTTGCTGCACGTAATTATATATTTCTTGCCGTATTCCTGAGCTTAGTTCTTTAAGTTCATCAATTATAATAAGCTTATAAGCAATAAATTCAGAAGGTTTAATGTTTCCACTCGATTGAAAATCTACTTCAAAACTTTTATTGGATTCAAAGAGTGCTTGCAAATATTTATTTTGTGCTTTATCATTAATGATTAATATTTTTGTTTCTTTACTGATTGAGTAAGAAAAATAAAAAGTATTATCGTAAGTAATCGGATAATCGGTAATTTCAACAATACCCGTAATAATTCCTGTTTCGGTATTCACATAATTCAAATTGACAATAGTCTCGGATTGTTTGGCAATATCAAAACTATTCATTGATTTTTGTTTGCCGTTAATGATTAACTTTATCGGGATATC
>JALSLF010000067.1 GCA_026988445.1 Bacteroidales bacterium | reverse complement strand
CTTTTACATACAAATTACTTCGACAAAAAAAAGAAGATAGAGATTGAATAATTTCTAATTAATTTAAAAATTTAATAAAATGGCAAAAATAAAGTTAGCACAAAATAAAGTAGCCGAATTAAAAGAGGTTTGTAAAAAATTTAATCACGATAAAGGTGAATTAATTAATGTTTTACATGCTGCTCAAGGTATTTTCGGTTATTTACCTGCCGAAGTTCAGGAAGTTGTTGCCGATGAATTGAATGTTTCTTTGGCGCATGTTCACGGTGTTGTTAGTTTTTATTCATTTTTTACCATGATACCTAAAGGCGAATATCCTATTTCAATTTGTATGGGAACTGCTTGTTATGTTCGTGGTGCTGAAAAAGTATTGGATGAATTTAAAAAACTATTGGATATAAAAGTAGGTGAAACAACGCCTGATGGTAAATTTTCATTAAATAGCTTGCGTTGCGTAGGAGCATGTGGTTTAGCACCTGTAGTTACGGTCGGAGAAAGAGTTCACGGGCGTGTTGCTGTGGAAGATGTGAAAAGCATTATCGAAGAGTATAAATCTTCAAAAGACTGATATATATCATTTTTTATTTTAGTTGGCAGAGCTACTTTTGCTAATGGTTAGTATTAAAATAGGTTGAATTACCGGATAGCTGATAACTATCCGGTATTTGGCCGCAATATAAGCACTATGCACAAATTTACAGAAGATAATCCCTTGGTTTATACTGTAAAAGGCTTGTGCCGTGTGTGCTATACCTGTGTTCGTGAATGTCCTGCCAAAGCTATTAAAATTATCAACGGGCAAGCAGAGGTTATTACTTCAAGATGTATTGCCTGTGGCAATTGTGTTATTGTATGCAGCCAAGGAGCTAAAACTTATTATTCATCAATAACCAATGTTGATGAAATTGTTACCTCTCCTAATAAATCAATGCTATGCATTGCGCCGAGTTTTGCTGCCGAATTTACTGAAATTGATGATTACCGTACACTCGTTGGTATGATTAAAGCCATTGGCTTTGATTATGTTACCGAAGTTTCTTTTGGTGCCGACTTAGTGGCTCTTCAATATAAAAAACTATTTGATAGTGAAAAAAATACTTCTTTAATTACTTCTGATTGTCCGGCAATTGTTAATTACATTACTCATTATCATCCTGATTTAGTTGATTTGCTTGCCAAAGTAGATTCGCCGGCTATGGCAATGGCAAAAGTGGTCAAAAAAAAGTACGGAAACGATTTAAAAATTGTTTTTGCCGGTCCTTGTATTGCTAAAAAGGCTGAATCGCCTTCTTTTGATGCAAATATTACTTTTGCAGAACTGCGTGAATTGTTTAAACAAAAAAATATTTATCCCGATAAAATTGAAAAATCGGATTTTGACCCGCCACATTCGGGCAAAGGAGCATTTTTTCCGGTTAATCACGGTTTACTTAAAAGTATTGACAAAACGGAAGGACTTGGCGAAGGTGAAGTTATTACTGCCGAAGGCAAAGCCAAATTTAAAGAAGCTATTGAAGAATTGGAAAACGGTTTATTAAAAAATCAACATCTTGAACTTTTATGTTGCGATGGTTGCATTGAAGGACCCGGAATGACACAACAGAACTTAAAGTTGGTTAAAAGGCTTAATATCAGTAACTATGTAAAAGAAAAATTAAAAAATCTGGATGTTAAAACTTGGGAAAAAGATATTGAAGAGTATCGTGAAATTTCTTTAGCGCGAAGATTTGCACCCAAAGACCGGCGAATACCTGTACCGGATGAAAAAGAAATTGACAAGGTATTGCATCTTATGGGAAAAACCAAAGATAAAGATTTTCTTAACTGTGGAGCTTGCGGGTATCATACTTGTAAAGAGCTGGCTATTGCCGTATGTGAAGAGCTTGCCGAACCGGAAATGTGCCTGCCCTATACTATTGAAAAATTGTCCGATACAAAAGAGGCACTTAAACAATCGGAAAAATTAGCAAGCATGGGACAGGTTTCTGCCGGAATAGCCCATGAACTAAACAACCCGCTGGGTATTATTACTTTGTACAGCAGTATATTACAAGAAGAAATTAATGAAGATAATGAAATTTTTGAGGATATTAAAATCATTAACGAGCAAGCGGAACGATGTAAAAATATTGTAGGCGGTTTATTAAATTTTGCACGTAAAAATAAAGTAAAGCTTAAAGAAACTAATTTACCTGAGTTTATTGAGCATAGTTTTACATCACTTATTAAACCTGATAATGTTAAAATTCAATTAATTAATGAATTAACAAACCCGCTTGTGAAAATTGACCCCGATCAGATGATGCAGGTTTTAACAAACTTAGAAAAAAACGCTATTGATGCCATGTCCGAAGGTGGAACCTTGAGCATAAAACTAAGTGAGAATGATGATGTTTTTAATATAGAAGTTTCCGATACGGGAACCGGTATCCCCGAAGAAAATTTTGATAAAATATTTACACCTTTTTTTACTACCAAAGGGGTTTCAAAAGGTACAGGACTTGGTTTACCATTGGTTTACGGTATTGTTAAAATGCACAAAGGCAAAATAAATATAAAATCAAATACAAATCCTGAAAAAGGACAGACAGGAACAAGTTTTAAAATTTCGATACCTAAAAATTTATAAGATTTTGCTCTATGGAAAAACTAAAAATATTAGTTGTTGATGACGAAGCCGGCATTCGTATGGGAATTAAACGCGGGCTTAGAAACCTAAAGGTTTCTTTTCCTTTTCATGATGATGATTTTGAATATGATATTATTGAAGCGGAAACCGGAGAACAGGCTATTGAACTGATTGATAAGGGCGGTATTGATATTGTTTTGTTGGATAATAAATTGCCCGGAATTGAAGGTGTAGAAGTTTTACAATACATTAAAGAGAAAAAATTTGACTTGGCGGTAATGATGATAACATCTTATGCATCAATAGATTTAGCCGTTAAAGCAACCAATAACGGAGCTTTTAATTTTATGCCGAAACCTTTTACCAAGCAAGAGCTGGTTTCATCGATTGAAAATATTACAAAACATTTGTTTTTAAAACGAATGACCCGTAAAATGAAAGCCGAAGGTAAAAAAATTCGCTTTCAGTTTTTATCCGTCCTTTCGCACGAATTAAAATCGCCTTTAAATGCAGTTGAAAGCTATTTGCAAATTATGAAAGACCGTCAAGTAGGCAACGATATTGCTGCCTACGAAAAAATGATTGACCGTTCATTGGAACGTATAAGGGCAATGCGTAATTTAATTATGGATATGCTTGATTTTACACGTATTGAAACCGGTAAAAAATCACGAAACATTCAAAAAATTGATATTATACAAATTGCTCAGGTAGCCGTTGATTCTGTTGAACCGCTTGCAAAACAGCGCAATATAAAAATTAACAAAAATTTCCCGCAAGAGCTTATTGTTCATGTTGATGCACAAGAAATTGAAATTATTTTCAATAATTTACTTTCAAATGCCGTAAAATATAATAAAGACAAAGGTGAAGTATTTTTTTCAATAAAAAAGGAAAATCAAAAACTGATGATTATTGTTGAAGATACCGGTATTGGAATGACCGAAGAAGAACAAAAACATCTTTTTGAAGAGTTTATGCGTGCAAAAAATGAAAAAACACGAAATATTACCGGTACCGGACTGGGCTTATCCATTATGAAAAAAATTATCGACCTCTATCATGGAAATGTTCAGGTAGAAAGTGCGCCGGATAAAGGCTCTAAGTTTATTGTGAGTTTACCGGTTTAACAATAGCAATAAAATAAAAATTGTAGCGTTAAAAATAATATCAATAAAACCCTGATATCATGTTTAAAAAACTTTTTATTGCTTTGTTTTTACTTGCTTTTTACTTGAATATTAATGCACAATCTTATGGTAATTGGTCGAATGTATTATATACGCAAAGCGTACCGGTAACAGAAAACGGAAATCCTGATTTTAAAAACTTTACGCAAAAAATACAGGATTATTTGATACAAAACTATAAAGGTAGATATATTCGTTTAATTACTTATGTCGTAAAAAAAGGACAACGATATACGGTTTCGATAAAATTTCCGCAAGACGGTATCGGTAGGGGAATGGAGTTTATAGGTTATAATCCCTATCAGTCAAAAGGATTTTCCATTTCGTATCAAAATAAAAATGCTCAAGGAAAATATTCTGTTCATAGAGTAAATTTTACCAACGCTCCGAATAGCGATTACGACAGAGTGGTAGTTGTAGTATCTACTTATAAAGCATCTATGCCCTTTTATTTACGCATACAACATCCTGCTGTTCCCGATAATGTGGTAGATGCCGCACAAATTAATCTCGGCGACCCCGCATCCGGAAAAAGCTATTGGGGAACTGTATGTAAAGAGCCTATTTTGATGAAATAAGAAGTGATAAGATGACTATTAGTCATCCTATCACTAATAACTTTATTCAACCGTAACAGATTTTGCCAAATTACGCGGTTGATCAACATTGCATCCGCGCATAACGGCTATATGATAAGAAAGCAACTGTAAAGGAATTAC
>JALSLF010000066.1 GCA_026988445.1 Bacteroidales bacterium | reverse complement strand
TTGGAGAGGAACAAGGCGAAGAGCACTAAATAGTATTTAAATAATTTGGAAATATTCTTATTAATCTGTTTATTTGTTAATGTTTTTTTGTATTTTTGTAAAGAATTATAGAATTTAATGTAAATAATTACAAATAAACCCCCGATGAAAACAAAACTATTTCTGATTTTGGCAATTTTTTCCGTATTATTTATAGCTTCCTGCACAAAGGATACAGCTACAAATAACCGGCAAGAAGAAAGTATTGCTGAAATTGATTTTTCAGGTGCACAAGAAGAGGACGACATAACCTCATCCTCAGACACCTATGGGACGGGTACCATTATCTTTATTATCTTTTCAGGATTAATACTCGGACCCGGACTAATACTGTTTTTTTATTATTTCATTCCTTTAGGATTATGGTACGAGGCGCGACTATCCGGGGTTAAAGTATCATGGACAACACTGGTAATCATGCGTTGGCAAAGAATACCGCAAGATTTAATTCTGAAAACATTAATTAGGGCAGAAAATGCCGGTTTGCACCTTAATGCCCGGGAACTTTCTGACCACTATTTGGCTGAAGTAGATATTGAAAAAGTGGTAAATACACTTATACGTGCAGTAAATGCCAATTTAGATATCCCTTTAAATGTTCTGGCAGCACAATTTTTGGCAAAAGTAGATGTTGAGAAAGTAATTCACGCACAAATTACTGCTAAAAATGCCGATTTAGATATCCCGCTTAAAACACTGGCTTCGCATTATCTGGCACAAGTAGATGTTGAAGAAGTAGTGGATGCACTCATAACGGCACACAACTCCGGCTACGAAGAAATGACACTCGACGATTTAAAAGAGCATTATCTGGCAAACGGTGATGTAAAACGAACCGTAGATGCTTTTGTTTCGGCAAGAAAAGCCAATTTGCCGGATTTTGAATTTAAAGATATTGCAGCTATTGACCTAGCCGGCATTGACGTAATGAAAGCTGTTGAAGCGGCAATTACCCCAAGAGTAGTTGAAACTTCGGGTGTAAGCGGCGTAGCTCGTGACGGAGTACAAATAACGATGAAACTAAAAGTTACCCTGCGCGCTAAAATAAAATCAATAATCGGCGGAGCAAGTGAAGAGACAGTACTTGCACGGGTAAATGAAAGTTTATCATCGGAAATCGGGAATGCACCCAGTCATCAGTATATACTTAAAAATCCTTTTGAATTAGCTGACAGAGTAGAACAAAAGCATCTTGGAGATAATAGTGCTTTTGAAATAATATCTATTGATGTATCGGATATGCAAATAGGAAAAGACATTAATGCAGAGCTTATGACCGAAAGAGCCAAAGCACAAGCAGAACTTGCCAAAGCCGAAGTGATTAAAGCCGAAGAGAAAGTGCAAAAAGCAATGGCTGCGGCATTCATTGATGGAAATCTAAGCATTCATGATTACCATAGAATGATGAATACTGAGGCTGATACAAGAATGAGGCATTCTATTGGAGAATCTGCTATAAATAAAGGCAAAGGAAAACATAAAAAAAATGACAACGAGGAAGATAATCATCATTAAGCATAAAAAAATATTTTTTTTCAAATAAAAAGAGAGACTTTCATTTATGTGAGTCTCTTTTTTTATTTGAATTTTCTTTATTTTGCAACACAAATCTACAAAAATTATTCATTTTGAGAAATATTCTATTTTTTCACCTGCTGTTATCAAGTTTTCTTCATCTAAATGCACAAAATGCCGGAAACTGGGAATTAGTCAAAGAAAAAGAAGATATTAAAATTTATTCCCGGAAAGTAAATAGTTTGCCTTTTGATGAATTATTAGGAATTTATACAACAAACGCGCGGCTGTCGAGTATTGTAAGTTTACTAAAAGATTACAATAATCAGCCCAATTGGGTTTTTGCTAATGTTGAAACACGCTTGCTGGCTGCTCCAAATAATTTTGAATGGTATTATTATATGAAAACCGATGCCCCTTGGCCTGTGGCAGATCGTGATGTAATAATCCATGCTATTTTAACACAAGATACACTTACACATACAATTCATGTAAATGTCGAGGGCTTACCTCAATATTTAAAAACGAACGAGGGTATTGTTCGTTTACCCTATTTAAAATCATCATGGGAATTTATCCCTTTAAGTGCCAACAAAACACTAATAAGGCTACAAATATTAACAGATATAGGTGGTGAAGTTCCGGCATGGCTTGTTAATATGGTTAAAGAAAAAGCTCCTCTTAATACTTTAATACAAATGCGGAAAGAGCTAAAAAAGGATAAATACAAAAATGCCCGCTTACCCTATATAAACGAAAAATTTTAAATGACCTAAATAAAGCTACTCCCTAAATCATTATTAGTAATATAAATCTCAAATTTTGTAATAATTATCCGGAAAAAAGGAAAGCAATTTTTCCGTTTCTGTTATGAGTTTTATACTTTTGACAATTGTAAAATCAAATATTTAAACATATACAATGAGCAATTTACCAAAAGATAAAAAAATTAAATTAGAACATTTTGCAAATTTAGTAGCTGTAGCTTATTCCGATGGATATTTAGAAGAACATGAAAAGCAATTTTTAAGCGAAAGAGCTGATGAATACGGTTTACCTGCCGATGAAGTTAAAAAACTTTTCGACATGGCAGCCGAATTAAAATTTATTGTTCCGCAAAACGATGAAGAAAAAGAAGAACAACTATCAGATGCTGTTTATATGGCTATGATTGACGGAGAAGTTCATGAAAAAGAATACGACTTATGCCTTAAAATTGCACAAAAATTAGATTTTAGAAAAAAAGATCTTGATTATGTTATCGAATTAACTAAAAAGCTTTGGAAATAAGAATATCCGGCTTATTACCAGCCGGATGCTAAAACATCAGCAATATGAATTGCTTTTATAGGTAAATTGTTTCTTTTAATATAACCATTGATATTCATTAAGCAAGATGCTTCGGTAGAAACGATATAATCAGCACCTGTAGCCAGTGCATTCTCAACTTTTTGCTCTGCCATAGCTTCCGATATAGGCTTCATTTTTACCGAAAAAGTTCCGCCAAAACCGCAACACACATCAGTATCTTTCATTTCAATAAGTTCTAAGCCTTTTACTTTGGCAAGCAATTTTCGGGGTTCTGTTTTGATACCGTACTCACGTAATGCTGTACATGCGTCATGATAAGTTACCTTAGCATTAAATTCGGCGCCAAAATCATCAAATTTTAAATAATTAACCAAAAAATCGGTCAATTCATATAAATTTTCATTAAGCCTATTGTGCTCTTTTAAGAAGTCTTTATTATCCGATAATTTAGGATAATAATTTTTTACAAAACCCGTACACGATGCCGAAGGACTGACAACCGGACGATTGTTTGGAAAATCTTTCATAAATTTTTGCGCTATTGGCAATGTTTTTTTCCAATACCCGCTATTAAAACTTGGTTGCCCACAACAAGTTTGATTTGGATTATAATTGATTTCAACACCAGCTTTTTCAAGTAGTTTAACGGTATTTAATCCGGTTTCGGGATAAAATTGGTCAATAAAGCAAGGTATAAAAAGATCGATTGTCATATTAAATTATTTTAAGGCTTAAAAGTAATTCAAAAAAATCAAAACATTAAGAATTAAGGTATTTTTTTCTCAGGGTAAATCTTTTTTTATGTGTTACTATATATCATAAGCAAATTAGTGTCTGTCTATAATCTAAATTGAGCGATTATTTAAGTATAAATCAAAAAATAAAGTTTAGCCATAAGGTCAATGGTGTCGTTTGTATAAACATACCGGCATTCTATCAAAAAAGGAAAGTATTTCTTTTTACTTATAGGTATGGAGGTTAAATTTGTATTACAAGTGAAAGAATGTTTATGAAAAAATTATTATACACCATAGTATTCATTTCTATATCGTTAACTGTAGTTTCGCAAGATGATTACGTAAAAGCTACCGTTGAACGTAACAATGAATTTGCCATTGATTTTTATAAAGAATTTAATATTCGAGGCGAGAACACAATTGTTTCTCCGTTTGGAGTTTCTAATTGTATGGCAATGGCATACATTGGAAGCGAGGGCAACACACAAGTACAAATAGCCAAAACAATGAATTTTATTACTCCGTTTGGAGTATTATATAGTTTTAAGCAGTTAATAAAGCGTTTTCAAACCTACAAAAGTAAAAATGTAAATTTATTAATCGGAAATGCCTTGTGGATAAATCAAGATATTGTGCCTGATTTAAAATATAAGAATTTATTAAAAGTAAATTTTTTAGCGCATGTTCAATCCTTGAACTTTAAAGATAATGACAAAAAAAGTGTTAAATTAGTAAACCGCTGGGCAAAAAAAACAAGTAATTACAACATTCGTAATTTGGCAGATTTAAGAACCTTTGAAAAAAACGCTTCATTAATATATACTAATATTGTCTATCTAAACGGAGAATGGGAGAATCCTTTTAATGAAGAATTTACAAGTAAAGATGATTTCTTTTTACCCGACAGTAGTGTGCGTAAAATTGATTTCATGAATCAAAC
>JALSLF010000065.1 GCA_026988445.1 Bacteroidales bacterium | reverse complement strand
AATTCATTGTTCGTTAATCATTCGCCGGTAGTCGGACAAGTTATTCGATATTCATATATTTTTCAGAATAACGAACATCGAACACCAATTAACGATTTTTGATTTTTATTGCTCGTTTACCTTCTTAATTCATTATTCGTTAATCGATATTCGATATTTATTTTCTCTTTTAAATATCGAATGCCGAACATCGATTAACGATTTTTGATTTTCTGTTGCTCTAACCTTCTTAATTCATTATTCGTTAATCATTCCGCCGGTAGTCGGACAAGCTATTCGATATTTATTTCATTACTTTTTATTACCTCATAACTTGTCCAACTATAACAGAAGAGCTTATTATTTTCAATTTTAGATAAAATTCTACTCAAATATAGAAAATCAAAACTAATTTACCTATATTTAGGAAAAAATTGTAAATTTGTTATTACCTGAATTTATAGGTATTATAAAATACATGTTTTAAAATATGCATATTTTATTAGAAAGCCATAGAGATGTAATTAAAGATATTTTCAAAAAACATAAAGTTATAGAAGCTTATGTTTTTGGCTCTATTCTTTCCGATGATTTTAATGAAAACAGCGATATAGATTTTTTGATAAAATTTGAAGATGATTTAGAGCCTCTTGAACAGGGCGATTTATGGTGGAATCTACACGATAGTTTAAGGAATTTATTAAAACGTGAGGTAGATTTGGTAACAATTAATTCAATTAAAAATCCTTATTTTATTAAGGAACTTAACAAAACAAAGCAAAGTATTTATGGATGATAAAGTTAGAAAGTACTTATTTGACATAAACAAGGCAATTAATAATATTGATTCATATATTGAAAGAAAAATTATATGATGTTTACAATTCAAACCCGATGCTGCAAGATGCTGTTGAAAGAAACATTGAAATTATTGGAGAAGCAATGAGTAAATTATTAACTTAACTTTCGCAAGTTCATATTTCTGCCACAGATGCACGAATGACTAAGGGTTTTGTTAACACTATAATTGTTAGCACTGAAATTTTTCTCTTTTCGCCAAAGCTAAAAAAGGAAAATTGAAATAAAAAAATTGAATTATTTCATTCGTGCATCTGTGGCTATATTATTATTTACATACTTGCGAAAGTTAAGTTATTAAAATTAGTTCCTGATATAAATATAACTAATTCAAGAAGAGTTGTTGATGCCCGAAATAAAATTATTCACGGATATGATGAAATTGATAATACACAAATATGGAGTATTATAATCAATCATCTTCCAATATTAAAAAAAGAAATAAGTGAATATCTTAATGACAACTAATTTATAGTTTTACTTTCAAAATTATTATTTAACTTTGCAACGAATTTGGTGCTCAAATTAATGTTCATTAATTGAGCAAAAAGGGAATCCGGTGAAAAACCGGAGCTGTACCCGCAGCTGTAAGTTCCATGAAAAGTTTTTTTAAACTCTTTTGCCACTTCCGTATAAATCCGGAGGGAAGGCTTTAAAAAAACGGAACGAGCCAGAAGACCTGCCAAATTCAGAATTAATTTATGTCTTCGGGAGTAAAGGCTTAATTATAGTACTGCAATATCTATAATTCTCCTTATTCACAAAGGCTGAAACATGTGTTGTTTTATGCATAAGTCTTTGATTATTATATTGATATTTACATTTTCGTTTGCCGGTTTGGCACAAACGGACAGCACAGCTATTCTTATCGGTGAAGTAAATATAATTTCACGTATTGAGCAGTTAAGTTCTAAGAATAATATTCAAAAAATTGACTCATTAATTTTACAGAATTACGATAGTGAAAGTCTTGCCGTTTTGTTATCGCAAAATGCACAGGTTAGTATAATGCAATATGGAGTGAGCGGACTAAGTTCTTTGTCTGTTCGCGGAGGAAATGCCAATCATACGGCGGTAATTTGGAATGGTTTTAATCTTCAAGATGTTTTAAACGGAGGCTTTAATTTTACATTGGCACCGGTGCTAATAGCTGATGAAATTAATATAAAGTACGGTGGCAGTAGTGCTATTTCAGGCAGTGGTGCAATGGGTGCAAGTATTCATTTAAATAATAAACCCATGTTTAATACCGGTTTTCAATCCAAGACCGATTTTCTCAACGGAAGTTTTGGAAAATTTAGTGTTAATCAAACAATTTCTTTCAGTAATAAAAATCGGGCAACAAAACTTAAAGTATTTTACATTAAAACAGATAATAAATTCCCGTTTACAAATTATGCAAAAGCCGGTTTTCCTACCGAGACCTTACAAAATGCCGCTGTTGAACAATACGGAGCATTGTTTGAAAGTAGTTTTAAACTAAATAACAATCAGTTGTTAAATATAAATTTTTGGGCACAAAACAATTCTTCTGAAATACCACCAAACATGATTGCCGTTGGAAACACTTATGCAAAAGAATTTGACCGTTGGTATCGTTTAGCAGTAAACTGGAAATATAAAAAAGAAAAAATTAGCTTAAATGCCCGTACCGGTTTGTTTTACTCTTATCTTAATTACATCAATAACTCTATTGATCTTAATGCACTACATACTTCAATCAATAATATAAGCGATTTAATTGCCGATTGGCGAATTTTTAAAAAAACATCATTAGAAATAGCCCTAAATAATAACTTTATTAGTGCACAATCGGATAATTTCAGCGGAACAAAGTATCAAAACAGACTTGCTCTTTTTACATCATTAAAAACTAAATATTTTAAAAAATTAATCTTAAATATAAATAATCGTATAGAGTTAATTGATGAAAAACTCCAACCGCTGACTTTTGGTTTTTACGGCGAATATAATTTTGCAAAGCAT
This sequence comes from Bacteroidales bacterium, assembly GCA_026988445.1. Lineage (GTDB taxonomy): Bacteria > Bacteroidota > Bacteroidia > Bacteroidales > NBLH01 > NBLH01. Next base: position 1,742 of record JALSLF010000065.1, on the reverse strand, counting down.
TATTATCTGAATTTTAACCTGTCAAAAAATCATCGTAGTCCTACTTTTAACGATTTATTCTGGAGCGGAGCTTATGCCAAAGGAAATCCTGATTTAAAAGATGAATTAGGCTATACTGCCGATATTGGTTTTATTGAACAACATAAAAGAGAAAAATACACAATACGCACAAAAATTACTGTTTATTATAGTATTACAAACAATCTAATTCAGTGGATACCGATTGAAGGAACTTGGACTCCTCAAAACCAAAAAAAAGTTCAATCGTACGGGCTGGAATTTACAAACGAATTGACAATTAAATTCAATTCAAATAACAGTTTAAACATAAACGCCAATTACAACTATACAAATGCCCGTGTTAAAGAAAAATCGAGTATTGAAAGTGATGATATAATAAACAAGCAGTTAATATATACCCCTTACAATCAAGCAAATATTTTTATAAGCTATGCTTATAAAAAGTTTATGTTTTCGATAAATAATGTATATACAGGAAAACAATACACTCGCTCTGATAATTTGGACAGTTTAGCCGCTTATTTTTTAATGAATTTTTCGGCAAGTTATCGTTTTCAAATAAAAAAATCATCTTATAAATTATACGGAAAAATTAATAATGTATTAAACACAGATTACATGCAAATGCAGTGGTATCCAATGCCGCTCGTAAATTATGAATTAGGAATTAAATTTATTATTAACTAAAATTTTATAAAAATGAAAAGTGTTAACAAATTACTTATTTTAGCTTTAATCGGCATGGGACAATTTATAAGTTCCTGCGATAACAACGATGATGCTAAACCAAAAGGTAAATACGAAGATGGTATTTTAATCACAAACGAAGGTCAATTTGGCTCAGGAAATGGCTCTGTATCTTTTTACAGTTTTGATGAAGATACCGTTGCCAATGAAATATTTAAGGCAGAAAATAATCGTCCGCTGGGTGATGTAGTTCAGTCATTAGTTCGTGAAGATGACAAAGTTTTAATTGCCGTAAACAATTCAAACAAAGTAGAAATTGTGAATAGCGATGATTTTAAATCAATTGCCACGGTAGAAGTAATCCAGCCGCGATATATTGCCGTAGATGATAATAAAGCTTATGTTACTTCTTGGGCAAACGGGGGTAAAGTTTATGTAATTGATTTAAACAGTAATTCAATTACTGATTCGGCTGCTGTAGGACCCAATCCGGAGGAAATTCTTATTGAGAATAATAAAATTTATGTTGCTAATAATGGCTGGGGTTATGAACAAACGGTAAGTATTTTAAAATTATCGGATCTTAGTCTTGTTAAAACCTTAAATATTGATGCCTATGGACCGGCTCAATTAGTTAAAGATAAAAATGAGATGATTTGGGTTTTGGCAAGCGGACAAGTTCAATACGACCAAAACTACAATGTTGTGGGTCATGAACCATCAGCTTTAGTACAAATTAATCCAAACACTGATGAAATTTCTAAACACATGTGGCTTTTTAATGAAATGCATCCAACCAAACTGGGAATTAATAAAGCCGAAGATAAATTATATATCGGCGGTGGCTGGGGTTTTCAAGGACTTTATGCAGTAAGTATTACTGCAAGTTCGGCGCCAACAAGCCCATTTATTGATCAGCAGAATTATGGTTTTGTTATTGATAAAGAAAATGATGTAATTTTCTTATTGCAAGAGTCTTCTACCGCAAACGGAAAATTAATCCGTTACAAAGCAGATGGAACAAAAATTAAAGT
>JALSLF010000064.1 GCA_026988445.1 Bacteroidales bacterium | reverse complement strand
AGTGGTCTTGTTTTAATACATTTTCTTTAATTCTTTTAACGGCATTTACAATTTCATTAATATTAATAGGCTTTAATAAATAATCAATAGCATTATATTTAAAAGCTTTAATTGCATATTCGTCAAAAGCAGTAACAAAAACAATATGAAAATTACGTTCGGGCAATAACTCAAGAAGTTGAAATGCATCAATTTTTGGCAAATGAATATCCAAAAACAACAGTTCAGGTTTAAGTTTAGGAATTTCCTGAATTGCTTTTTCAGGATTCATAAACGCTCCTACAAGCTCTAAATCAGGAAGATATTCTTTAATTATTATTTTTAAAGAATTTAAGGCATCCGGTTCGTCGTCCACAATAATCGTTCTCATGTTCCAATATTACTTAGTTTCAGATAAAAATAGTAATTTTTTTAGATAATTTAGTTAGATTTTTAAAAAAAATTTCGCTACTCAATTTTATTTCCTTTTGTGTCAATGGTGTAAGCTGTTTTATAAATTTTAACTTCGGCTATTCCATTTTTAAAAGCCGATATATAGGTAAACTTAGGTTTTAGGATTTCCGTACCAGAATAATTTATTAAACCAAATTTACCGTACTGTTTAAAAATCAAGACTTTATCTTTTGTCCAGCCGGGTTTTAATTCATCATATTTAAATGCCGTAAGTGCTTTTCCCGAAGCATCAAGTAAAGCGTATTTATTATTTTTTTTAGCAAAAACCAAATTATCAAATACTTGAATATCTTGATACAAAAAATCCAACAATAATCTGGATTTATTATTTACCAATCCGTATTTACCATTCTTAATAAATGCTTTAACGGAATAGTCACTTGGGCTTTTAAGCTTAATTTCCAAAAATTTGTTGCCTTGCGTATTATAAAAAAGCACTTTTTCGTTTTTGATAATTACTGCGTAATTATACCAAAAGCCTAAAAAATAATCTACCGGAAAAGCCTTCATTTTACCGGCATTATAAATATACCAATTGTTTTGGTAGCGAAGTGCTGTAAATGCTTTATTCCTATCAGCCATTTGGCTCATACGTAAATCACTATATTTAGGAGGAAGTCTGAATTTTGCAGATACATTCATTATCCCCCATTTTCCGGCAATATTAACAGGAAAATAATCGCTACCGTTTAGCATACAGGCATTATTATTGATTAAAAAATTTTCATCTCCGGCTTGTAATCCAAACTCGGGGCTAATAAAACGTTTTTCAACTACATTATAGATTCTAAACTTATTCAACTTTTTCAGCAGTACACGTCCGGGTTTTGAAATACAAGGAACAATTTTGTCGTATTCAACAGGAAGCAAGTATTTAAGAGGTAATTCAAGTAAAGATTTTTTTCCTTTTTTATCAATAATCACAATAGTTTTGGTAATATTTCCGGTAAGTTCATCGTATGGGCCATAAACAGGATTGTATAAATCGGCAACAAAACCGCTTAAAACAATTTTATGCTCTTTGATACTAAAAACTGCATGCATGCCTTGACTGTTTTCAGTAATCACATAATTTGTATTCCCCTGTATTTGAAAAATATCTTCATAAACACAAGGGAGCATTTTTTTAGCAGTCTTATCCAGTAAACCCATTTTGTCATTTTGCATTACCAAATAACCTAAGCCCTGTAAAATTTCAACATCTTCATAAATATAATCGGCAATAAGCTTTTTGGTACGGGTATCGATAATTCCGTATTTATCGTTTTTAATCTCGATTCTACCGCTTTGTGCATAAACAGAATAAAATAATAAAAACATGGAATAAACAAATAAAAACCTCATAGTTAATTGATTAAGTTTTAGGAATAGTAAATGTAAGAAATTTTTATAAATATTCTTATCTTTATGTTTTGAAATTTACCAACTAAAATTACAATGAGATATAAGATTACAATTTTCAGTATAATATTTGTTTTTTTTAGTATTTCAGCACAAGAAGAATGGGAGTTTAGTACAGCCACCCCTTATAAAACCGTAAAATCTCATTTTTACTTTTTAGAAAAAGGAAAACACTATGACCCGGTAATTGCTACTTATACATTAGCAGACACCTTAATACCGGAAAATAAAAAGAAGGCATTGGTCATAAAATTAAAACAAATACTTATTGCTTTAAATTTAGATGTAGAAGAAGTATTAAATCGCCGAAGAGGAATTATTAACCGTAACAAATACCAATTAGTAGGTGATGAACCCAAAATATACCTGATTTTTGAAAAAAATAAATGGACTTATTCCAAAGAAACCATAAAGGCAATACCCGAACTATATAACAAATATGTACTAAAAAATAAAAGCGACGAAATAGCCAATCAAAATATTGAAGAAAAAATTATTAAAGAAAAACTTTTAACCGATAGCGGAAAAGTGAAATTAAACCTGTCCAGCCCGTTTAATACAATTTCAAGTCATTTAATATTTTTAAGCGATAGCTTATTTAAACCGAGAATAGCAGCAAAAACAATAAATTTTGCACCGGAAGATACCGCTGACGCAGCGGAATTAGCTATTAAATTAAAACAAATATTTTTGGGTGCAAAAATTCAATTATTTAATTTTGACAGCATTCCACGCAACCAAAATTATATTGATACTGCAACAGGAAAAGCAGTATATTACCCTAACCCTAAACTTCCCCGTTTGTATTTAGAAAAAGTGGGTAATAAATGGATGTATTCAAGGGTTACTTCTAAGCTGATAGAGAGCGTACACGAAGAAATGTATTCCGGTACTATTGGAGATGTGTTTAAATTCTCGGATAAATTTAAGCGCTTAGCGGGTGATAACGGGAATACTATCCTATTTGCTAATTTCAAAATTTGGCAATTGTTGATGCTTGGATATTTTATTTTTGTATTACTAATCATTATACTGATAAATAGATATTTAGTAAAACAAATTTTTGATAAAATAAATATTTACAGCCCCTACAAAAAAACATCATATAAAATTTTCACAATTTTTTCTTATTTAATTTATTTTGTAATTGTAGAACTTTATGCACCCTCGTTTGAGTTCTCTGTTGAGTATAACTTTATATTATTGCGTACCATTAGTTTGTTTATTATTTTCTTTAATACACTTTTGGCTTTCCAAATAGTAAATATTTTTATTGCATTTTTTACCAAAGGACATACTTATGACAGTGTATATGGCATGGTAATGTTTGCAAGCCTGATTATTAAAACAATTATCCTGATAATAAGTGTACTGTTTATAATTAAAGAGCTTAATTATAGTGTGGTAAATTTTCTTGCAGGATTATCAATAGGAGGCTTGGCTTTGGCTCTTGGTGCACAAGATACTATTAAGAATTTTTTGGCATCTTTAATGATTTTTGCTGACAAATCCTTTAATGTAGGTGATTGGATAGATAACGGTAATGTAAGCGGAACAGTTGAAGAAATAGGTTTACGCTCAACAAAAATACGTACTTTTTATAATTCGCTGGTTACGGTACCAAACAGTTTATTAGCCGATCAAACCATTGATAATATGGGCAAGCGGTATTACCGGAGATATAAAACATCAATGGTACTAAAATACGATACGCCTATTGAAAAAGTGAAAGCTTTAATTGAAGGCTTAAAAGAATATATCCGAGAACACCAGCATACGCGCAAAGATTACTTTTTGGTAAACATGCATGATTTTGACAGATATGGAATTGAGCTACTAATTTATACTTTTTTTAAAGTAAAAGATTACGGTAGTGAACTTCAATGCCGCCAAGATATAATTACCAAGGTATTGGAATTAAAAAAAGAACTTAAAATAGAATTTTCCATACCTTTCGCTACCGAAGATTAAAACGGATAGCATTGATTAATAACGATTATATAAATCGGTAATTATTTTATCCATAGATGTTTGCATATTCTTATACGAGTTCATGTAATGATTCATCATAAAAGAAAAAATAAGTAATTTACCACTTTTTGTAATTAAATATCCACTCAAATTATGATTATTGCTAAGTGTACCTGTTTTTCCGTAAAAAATAGGGTTTTCAAACCTTGTAAACCTATGTTTCATAGTTCCGTATTTGCCACCGGTTGCAAGTACATTAAAAAGTTTATCTTTAGGATAATGTGTGTATAAATAATTAAGTAATTGAACAAAGGAACGTGGTGTAAATAAATTATAGCGCGATAAACCCGAACCATCAACCCAGCGCGGTTTATTGCTAATAAAGTTAAGTAAACTGTCTTTTACAAATCTAATGGTACGCCAAGTATTAAGTGTATCAAATAATTGGTTTGATGCCATTAAAATGATTTGCTCCGCCAAAAAATTATCGCTGGGTTGTAACATTTTTTTATACAAGCTATCCGAAGGATAGGAATACAATATTTTACTGTCCGATAAATTGGAATAATTACTAAATCGGATATTTGTATGTAATGTATCATTTATCAGATTCAGAAAAAGTGAATCGCTCAATAAAAACGGGATTTCAATACTGTCGCTTTTCCCTTTTTTTACAATGTGATAATCAATTTGATTACTGCGAAATTGTCGTTTAAAACGATGATATTTTGCAGGTAAAAGC
>JALSLF010000063.1 GCA_026988445.1 Bacteroidales bacterium | reverse complement strand
AGAACCCGCAAACGTGAGCGTATTTCTCGCTTATATCAAATGCATGCAAATAAACAAAATCCAAAAGATGAAATAAAAGCAGGCGATATTTGTTCGGCTGTAGGATTTAAAGATATTCGTACAGGTGATACTCTTTGTGATGAAAATAAACAAATTGTTTTAGAGTCTATGGAGTTCCCTGAACCGGTTATTGGTATTGCTGTTGAGCCCAAAACCCAAAAAGATTTGGATAAATTGGGCAATGGTTTAGCCAAACTTGCAGAGGAAGATCCCACGTTTCAAGTTAAAACGGATGAGAATACCGGACAAACCGTTATTAGTGGAATGGGTGAGTTGCATTTGGAAATTTTAGTTGACCGCTTAAAGCGCGAATTTAAAGTTGAATGTAATCAAGGTGCACCACAAGTTGCTTATAAAGAAAAACTTACAGGTACTGTTGAGCATCGTGAAGTATTTAAAAAACAAACCGGTGGTCGTGGTAAATTTGCAGATATAATCGTTAAGATTTCGCCCGCTGATGAAGGAGTAACCGGATTACAATTTATTAATTCTGTTACCGGTGGACGTATTCCTAGAGAATTTATTCCTTCTGTTGAGAAAGGGTTTAAAGAAGCTATGAATAATGGTCCTTTGGCAGGGTATCCGCTGGATAGCATGAAAGTAGAATTATTAGATGGTTCATTCCACCCTGTTGATTCAGATCAATTATCGTTTGAATTAGCTGCAAAAATGGCTTTTAGACATGCTGCTCCAAAAGCAAAACCTGTACTATTAGAGCCAATTATGTCGGCAGAAGTTGTAACTCCCGAAGAATATATGGGGGATATTATCTCCGACTTCAATAAACGTAGAGGACAAATTGAAGGTATGGAGTCTAAAGGAAATGCACGCGTAGTTAAAGCATTAGTTCCCTTAGCAGAAAAGTTTGGTTATGTTACTGTTTTAAGAACTATTTCATCAGGTAGAGCAACTTCATCTATGGTTTTTTCACACTATGATGTTGTGCCTGAAAGCATTGCCAAAGAGGTTATTGAAAAAAATATGGGTAAATCTGAATAATATTTGAATTTATGAGTCAAAAGATTCGCATTAAGTTAAAGTCGTACGATCATAATTTAGTTGATAATTCAGCTGAGAAGATTGTAAAAACCGTTAAACAAACGGGAGCAGTGGTAAGCGGGCCAATCCCTTTACCTACGCATAGAAGAGTATTCACGGTTTTAAGATCGACTTTCGTAAATAAAAAATCACGTGAGCAATTTCAATTATCTTCTTTTAAAAGATTAATTGATATTTATAGCACTAATTCTAAAACAATTGATGCTTTAATGAAACTCGAATTGCCTAGTGGTGTTGAAGTAGAAATAAAGGTTTAAGGAAAATTTGTAAAAGATGCCTGGATTAATTGGAAAAAAAATCGGAATGACTTCCGTTTTCAGTGCCGAGGGAAAAAATATTCCATGCACTGTTTTAGAGGTAGGTCCTTGCGTAGTTACTCAAATAAAAACTGAGGAAACAGACGGGTACAATGCGGTACAAATTGCTTATGAAGATAAGACCGAAAAACACGCTACAAAAGCAGAGTTAGGTCACTTTAAAAAGGCAAATACAGCACCCAAACGTAAGGTAATAGAACTGAAAGGTTTTGTGAAAGACTGGAAAGTTGGAGATGTTATTGGAGTTGATTACTTTAACGACGACACATGGTTAGACGTTAGCGGAATCAGTAAAGGTAAAGGTTTTCAAGGAGTTGTTAAACGTCACGGTTTCCGTGGCGTTGGCGACCAAACTCACGGTCAGCATAATAGGAATAGAGCACCGGGTTCTTTAGGTGCATCATCATATCCTTCAAGAGTATTTAAAGGTATGAAAATGGCAGGTAGAACCGGAGGTAAAAAAGTAAAAGTTTTAAACCTTAAGGTGATTAAAGTTATTCCTGAAAATAATATTTTGATTTTAAAAGGTTCCGTTCCGGGACCGAAAGGTTCATACTTAATTATTGAAAAATAATGGAACTGACAGTATATAACATAGAAGGTAAGGATACCGGACGAAAGGTAAACTTAAATGATGAGATTTTTGGTATAGAGCCTAATGATCATGCTATCTACCTAGATGTTAAACGCCATATGGCTGCTAAACGTCAAGGTACGCATAAAGCAAAAGAGCGTGCAGAAATTAAAGGAAGTACCAGAAAGATTAAAAAACAAAAAGGAACAGGTTCCGCAAGAGCCGGTAGTATTAAAAATCCTTTATTTAGAGGTGGAGGACGTGTATTTGGGCCCAGACCAAGAGACTATAGTTTCAAACTTAACAAAAAGGTAAAAAAACTGGCTCGAAAATCTGCCTTAACTTATAAATTAAAAGCAAATGAGCTTTTTATTGTGGAAGATTTTACGTTTGACACTCCTAAAACTAAGCAATACTTGGCTTTTGAAAAGAATTTGAAAATAAATGATAAAAAGTCTGTTTTAGTTTTAGCAGAACCAAATAAAAACCTATATTTGTCATCCCGAAATTTACAGGGGTCTAAGACAATAACAGTTTCTGAATTAACAACTTATGACATCTTGAATACCAAAGCACTTGTGCTTTCTGAAAGTTCAGTAGATGTTTTAGAAAAAACATTTTAGTGATGGATATTTTGCAAAAGCCGATTATAACTGAGAAAATGACGATTCAAGGCGAAAAAATGAATCGCTACGGATTTATTGTTGATGTAAGAGCAAACAAGATTCAGATTAAAAAGGCTGTTGAAGATTTATATAATGTAACCGTTGAATCTGTTAATACCATGCGTTATGGAGGTAAAAACAAATCTCGATATACTAAAACAGGAATTCAACGTGGAAAATCTAACGCATTTAAAAAAGCGATAGTTACATTACAAGAAGGAGATACGATTGATTTTTATAGCAATATTTAAAGAAAATGGCTGTACGTAAGATAAAACCGACAACACCGGGGCAAAGAGGAAAAGTTGCCAATACATTTGCAGAAATTACCAAATCTGCACCTGAGAAATCGCTTTTAGCTTCTAAAAAGAAGTCTGGCGGTAGGAACAATACTGGTAAAATGACGGTTCGTAACATAGGTGGCGGACACAAAAAAAGATATAGAGTAATTGACTTTTTACGTAATAAAGACGGAGTACCCGCTACGGTAAAAGCGATTGAATACGATCCAAATCGTTCTGCTCGTATTGCTCTATTGTTTTACGCCGATGGTGAAAAAAGATACATTATTGCTCCTAACGGTTTAAAAGTTGGGCAGGAAATAATTTCAGGTAAAGACGCAGCTCCGGAAGTTGGAAATACCTTATATCTATCTGATATACCTATGGGTACTATTATTCATAATATTGAAATGGTACCAAACAAAGGAGCTGTTTTAGCAAGAAGTGCCGGAGCATATGCACAGTTAACTTCTCGTGATGGAAAATATGCAATAGTTAAATTGCCATCAGGAGAATCGAGAATGATTTTAGTTACTTGTCGTGCAACAATTGGTTCTGTATCTAACTCAGAACACATGTTAGAGCGTTCTGGTAAAGCGGGTAGAAGCCGTTGGTTGGGTAGAAGACCTAGAGTTCGTGGTGTTGCCATGAACCCGGTAGATCACCCAATGGGTGGTGGTGAAGGTAAATCATCAGGAGGACATCCTCGTTCAAGAACCGGTTTGTTGGCTAAGGGATACAAAACCCGTTCAAAAAAGAAGCCTTCAAACAAATATATTGTTGAAAAAAGAAAAAAATAATAACGTAATATTCGTATTAATATGAGTCGTTCATTAAAAAAAGGTCCTTATATTGACTATAAACTGGAAAGAAAAGTTCTTGCCATGAACGAATCCGGTAAAAAAACAGTAATTAAAACATGGGCGCGTAGCTCAATGATATCACCTGATTTTGTGGGTAATACAATTGCTGTTCATAATGGAAATAAATTCATTCCGGTTTATATCACCGAAAATATGGTGGGGCACAAGTTAGGTGAATTTGCACCAACTAGAACTTTTAGAGGACATGCTGGAAATAAAAAGAAATAACGATTGAGAAAAAGTTAAGATAAAATGGGAGCAAGAAAAAAACAAAGGGCAGAAGCTATAAAAGAGGCAAAGAAAACCAGATATTATGCTGTTTTGAAAAATTGTCCGACTTCACCCAGAAAAATGCGCTTAGTTGCAGATTTAATTCGCGGTGTTGACGTTCAACAAGCCCTGGATATTTTAAAATTCAATCCTAAGGAAGCATCTAGAAGACTTGAGAAACTACTCCTTTCAGCTATTGCTAATTGGAGAGCAAAAAACGAAGGTGTTCGAATGGAAGATGCAAACTTATATGTAAAAGAAGTTTTTGTCGATTCTGCCAGAGTTCTGAAAAGACTTCGCCCGGCACCGCAAGGACGTGCTCATAGAATTAGGAAAAGATCTAATCATGTAACTATTGTTTTAGAAAGCAATCAAACAAATTAATAGATGGGACAAAAGGTTAATCCAATTAGCAATAGATTAGGAATCATCAAAGGATGGGATTCCAACTGGTATGGAGGAAAGGACTATTCAGCAAAATTAGTTGAAGATTCTAAAATCAGAAA
>JALSLF010000062.1 GCA_026988445.1 Bacteroidales bacterium | reverse complement strand
TTGCAATCGCTCTATTTAAGGTTTAATTCACTTTAAAGCCTAAGGCTATATAGGGTTGTCCAAAATTTGGTACGGGTCCGCCGCCACCATAAAAATTGGAACTTAAAAATTCAACATTTCCTTGTGTTATCGGATAAGGAACGTTCGTATAATCTGATTTTCTTAATATTCTACCCACCGGTTGGTCAGCAGATGTACTGTTTACAATAGTTCGCATTACTTTAATTATGTCTCCTGAATTTACAGGAACCGGGGTAATGTTCTGGTACTCTAATTGAGTTTGCGAAAAAGAATGGGTACCGGAATATGATGCATTGGTAGTTTCGTTAATTATTTCAATAATATAATCGCCGGTCCATACGCTTGGATTTTGATAGCCAACACTGCAAATTTCTCCATTTGCGTTTATTTTTATCCGGTATTCATGGGTTTTTAAATCCATGTACTCGGGTAGATCATCATAACCGTTTGCTGTTGAAAAAGCATTGGTTATTGCTGTACTTATATAACCCTCGTCACACACATTATTTGTTGGGTCATTGTCGTTATCGCAGGATGTAATTGCGAATAAAATAAGTGTCAATAGAAATACGAAATTTTTGAATCTTTTCTTGTTCATCTTTTTTGTTTTTTAATTATTACTAAATTTTAATAGCAGGTGTTTATCAACGAGATAAAGATTGTATTGGTAGGAATTGTATTAAGCTTAATTTAGGTTTAAAAGTATAAATCGTCAATTCTTTGAAAAAATTTTAATGCTATTTACAACTATAGTAAATAATTTTAGAATTAACGAAATACTAATAGGGGTTAAGTAATTAGCATTGATTTTGGGAATCTGTTTGAGACAAAAGTAATTTGATTTATACAAGTGGCAAATTTTTTAATATTGCTTTTGATAGGAATACTTTATTATTTGACAACATTACTTTATTTTTTGATATAATACTTTAAATCCGCACTATGCTTCTACCGTAATGACAAAACCATGTGTCATTGTTGGGAATACTCGTTTTTCGATATTCACCATCCGCCGGTAGCCGGACAAGTTTTTGGCTTTTTGCTACGAACATAGCTGCGAATTTAAGGTACTATTTTACAGCTTATTTTTGTAGGAAGCGCGTTATACCTGAAGATAATTGCTTAAGCAATTTTACAGACAGTTAATGTTTTTTTTCAATTAACTGTCTGTAAGTGAGCGTGTTGGCGTGATTAGTGCTGATTTGAGTTAGGCAGCTTATTGTTTATTTACCTTTTTTTTACGATATCTGATAATCAACCATATTGTAATTAAAATAATGATGATAAAGGGCCACAAATAAATTATACCGAGTATGAACATTTGTATTCCTTCCCAACCGCCTTTGAATGCTTTTACTAATTTGCTGCCAAATCCGGGATAATTTGTATTATTAGTATATTGATACATTGTTAAGTATATGGTACTAAGGCTGATTTGACTGTTGAGGTATTTTAATCTGCCTTCTTTTGCTTCAATTTCTTCGCGCAGGCTTCTTAAATGTTCCGTTACTTGTAATATTTCGTTAATGTTTTTGGCTTTTTTTAATAGTTCAAGATATTGTTGTTCAATTTTTTTCTTGTTTTCGAGTCGTGTTTTTATGTCGATGTATTCTTCGGTTACATCGGATTGTTTTATATGTTTTGAAACAATATGAATCGCTAATCCGCTTACATAGTTTAGTAAACTGTCAAAGTTTTCGGCTTCAACACGAATGGTAATTTCATCGTTTAGGCGATTATCCCATTCACTGAGTTTTTCATCGGAAACATAGGCATTGTATTTTTTCAGAAGTTTATTTAGTGATAGACGTGATTGTTTTAAATCATTCACTTCTATTTCTAAATCTGCTGTTTTGATGACTTTTCGACTGATATTGCCGTTTTCTTCATTGTTTTCTTGTTCCGTTTTGTTTTCGGGTGCATAATTTTCCGTTTGGCTCATTGATATAGCTTCGGGACTGAATTGTTCGTTATTTTTAGCTTCGTTGGAACAGGCTGTCCAAACAAATAAAGCGGTAATGAGTATTGCAATGTGTTTTTTCATTTCTTTAATGTTTTTATATTCGTTATATAGTTTGTCTAAATTGATTAATTATCTACTTTAATGAGTGTTAATTTATTGTGTTAGAAATATTTATAAAAAAAGACTCAAATATCACCGAGGTATTCTTACTTTTTTTTAAAACTTTTTAATCTTAATATTTTGGCACTCTTTTTTGAGCATAATCGGTTTTAGTTAATTTTTAATTTGCCGGTAGTTGAATAAGTTAATAATTATCAAATTTACCACTGTTGCTTATTGATTGCGCAGCGCGGCAGGGATTGCAGCGGATAGCCCACAGACTGCAAGACTTTGCAAAACTTTTGGCAAAAGAGCGACCGGCGGAAGCTCCTTTTGCCAAATTAGTTTTGCAGGCTTGCAGGCGAGGACTATAAGCGAAAAGCCCGTAGCCGCCCTTATAAAATTTAGATTTTAGTTTTTTGATTTATCATTCAAAATTTAAAGATACAAAAAATAATATTATGTACATTTGTTTTTTTAATGATTAATTTATGAACAAAGTTGTTGTTGTTTTGATATTGATGTTTTTGAGTGCAAATTTCCATAAAACGGAGGCTCAAAATCAATCGCAAGTGCAGTTGGCGTACAAATATTATCAGGCAAAAGAGTATGATAAAGCACTTGTTGAGTTTGAAAGTCTGTACCGGCGGAGCAGAGCACAAAACTATTTGAACTATATGGTAAAATGCCAAGTGGAATTGGGCAGGTTTGATGAAGCTGAAAAAATGTTGAAAAAACAAATCCGGAGGAATAAAAATAATTTGCAAAATTATATTAATTTGGGATATATTTTTGAGAAACAGGGCGAAACAGATAGGGCGGAGGAGGAATATAATTATGTTTTGAAAAATTTACCCCCCAATCATAATCAGATAATACAAATTGCTAATGATTTTTTATCGAAAAGAAATTTTGAATATGCCGAAAAAACTTTTTTGCGTGGGCGCAATTTAATTTCTTATCCTTTTCATTTGGAATTGGCAAATATTTATGCTTATCAGCGCAAAAGCGGACAAATGATTAATGAATATTTGGATATGCTGGCTGAAAATCCGGAAAGCAGGCAAATTATTACCGCTCGTTTGCAGGCACGAATGAACTCAAATTATGATGAGAATTTCGGGAATTTATTGAAAAAGGAGTTGATTAAGCGCATTCAAAAAAATCCGAAACGCTATGTGTATAATGAGCTGTTGATTTGGTATTATGTTCAAAATAAGGACTTTGCAAATGCTATTATTCAGGCAAAAGCCATTGATCGGCGTATGAAAGAGGGGGGCTATCGTTTGGTTGAATTGGGTGATATGGCTTTTCAGAACGGAATGTACGAAACGGCAAAAGAGGCTTATGAATATGTAATTGACAGGTATAAAGGAAATCCGTTTTATGTGCGTGCTAAGTTGGCTTATTTGAATGTTTTGTATGTTGAGGTGGTTAAAGGGAAAATTACCAAGCAAGACGATATTGAAAATCTTGAAAAACAGTATCGTGAAGCGATTGATGAGTTTGGAAGGAATGCCACTACTATACGCTTGATTATGAATTTGGCACATTTACAGGCTTTTTATTTGAATAAGAGTGATGAAGCAGTTTCTTTATTGCGTCCGGTTATTAATTTGCATGATTTAAGCCCGAATTTGAAAGGTGCTTGCAAAATTGAATTGGCGGATATTTTACTATTGCAAAATAAAGTTTGGGAGGCAACGCTTGAATATGCTCAAGCCGAAAAAATGAACAAAGGGAATGCCGTAGGTTATGAAGCTGCTTATAAGCGTGCTAAATTGGCTTATTTTATGGGTGATTTTGAATGGGCGCAGGCACAATTGGATGTGCTGAAAGGTAGCACTACTCAATTGATTGCCAATGATGCTTTCCGTTTATCTTTGCTGATTAAAGATAATACCGGCGGAGCAGATACAAGCAATACGGCTTTAAAATATTATGCGCGTGCCGAGATGCTTATTGAACAAAATAAAGAAAGGGAGGCTTTAGCAACATTAGATAGTTTGGAAATACGTTTTAAAACGAATGGCTTAATTGATGATGTTTTGTTTTTGAAGGCTAAAATTGCCAAAAAATCGGGGAATATTGAATTGGCTGTTGCTAATTTAAAGAAAATAGTTGAAAATTATGCATTTGATTTGTTGGGCGATGATGCCACTTTTGAACTTGCCGAATTGTATGATTATCGTTTGAAAAATAAAGAGGAAGCCATGAAATATTATAAAAAAATAATTTTTGATTATAAAGGAAGTATCTATGTTCCGCAAGCACGAAAAAGGTTTCGGGTGTTGAGGGGAGATATTGAGAGCTTGGGGCTTTGATTTAATTGTTGCCGGTGGCTGGTGACTGGTTGCTGGTTGCTGGTAGCTGGTTGCCGGAGGATTGCTTTAGCTGCTGCCAATTTAAGGTATAATTAAAAGATGTTTTGGAACATTAAATTACTGTTTAAATTTTGTATATTTGTAGGTATAATAAAAAAATAAAGTGATGAAAAAATTTGCCGTTGTATT
>JALSLF010000061.1 GCA_026988445.1 Bacteroidales bacterium | reverse complement strand
GCGGAACATCATTGTAATCAAGACTCATAAACCAACGTACACGTGCCTTTTCTAATTGTAAAAAGCCGGCAGCTTTCTTTGCCTCCAAAATATGTACAATATTGCTTTGTACATCACCAAAAATCCAAGTGAGCATATCAAAAAAATGAATACCTATATTGGTTGCTACGCCACCCGACTTACTTAAATCTGCTTTCCAACTGGTAAAATACCAATGTCCGCGCGAAGTGATGTAACTTAAATCAATATCATAAATTTTATCTTTGGGACCTTCTTCTATTTCTTTTTTCAACTGAACAATACTCGGATGCAAGCGTAATTGCAAAATAGTATTGATTTTACGCCGGGTTTCCTGTTCTATTTCTGCCAAGGCATCTACATTCCAAGGGTTTAAAACCAAAGGTTTTTCACAAATAGCTTCAGCTTGTTGTTTCAGGGCAAAACGAATGTGCGAATCGTGTAAATAATTTGGTGAACAAATACTTACATAATCAATTTTTTTACCCGTACGGCGTAATTTATCTATATGACGGTCAAATCGTTCAAATTCAACAAAAAAATCTGCTTCGGGAAAATAACTGTCAATAATGCCTACACTGTCAAATTTATCTAAGGCAGCAATTAAATTATTTCCGGTTTCTTTTATGGCTTTCATGTGGCGTACGGCAATATAACCGGCTGCTCCAATTAATGCAAAATTCTTCATAATTTTTTATTTTGTGCTTATATTATCAACTTTAAACTTTTCAACTCTAAACTCTTAAACTTTTAAACTATTAAACTGTAAACTTCTTAACAAATTAAGAACGTTCAAATGCCCTAAAGGACGATTTGAAGTTTAACAATCCAAGCATTTATTTAATTAATCGTACATTTTCATTTTCCAAAATATATTTTTCTCCGCTTTCAGGACAAAGAGCAATATTATTGTCATCAAACTGCAAACGTTGCCCGTAACGGCTCATCCAACCGATTTGCTTACCCGGATTACCCACAACCAAAGCATAAGGCTTTACATCTTTGGTTATTACCGCACCGGCTCCTATAAAAGCATATTCCCCTATGGTAATACCGCAAACTATGGTACAATTTGCCCCGAAAGTAGCACCTTTCTTAACAATGGTTTTCATATATTCCGATTTCCGATTTACTGAACTGCGCGGATTTATCACATTAGTAAACACCATTGAAGGACCCATAAAAACATCATCTTCACAAAGAACACCGGTATAAACCGAAACATTATTTTGTATTTTACAATTTTTACCAAGCACAACTTGTGGCGATACCACTACATTCTGACCAATGTTACAGTTTTCACCAATTACGGAATCTTTCATGATGTGCGAAAAGTGCCAAATTTTTGTCCCTTTCCCTATACTACAACCTTCATCAATCACGGCTGTTTCGTGGGCAAAATATTCTTTGTTTATACTCATAGTTTTACAATTTAAGAAGTAGTACCGCTTTTCAAGCTGTGAAATTTTTCAGCTCATAGAGTTGATATGCACAGTTACGATAAATAAGTCAATACATTTTCTATAATATAATCTTGCTGTTCTTTTGTTAATTCCGTATGCATCGGCAAAGAAAATACCGTTTCCGATAATTTATTAGTTACCGGAAAATCATGATCATTAAATTTATAATGACTGTATGCTTTTTGCTTATGTAAGGGTACAGGATAATAAATCATAGCCGGTATATTTTTTGATTTTAGATGTTCAATCAAAGCTGCTCTGTCTGCATTTTTTAACTGCAAAGTATATTGATGGAAAATATGGCTTGATTTTTTATTCCTTGCGGGAATAATTAGGTGTTTACACTTTTCAAAAGCTTGATCGTAATAATCGGCAGCTTGCTTTCTGGCAGCATTGTATTGATCCAGATATTTTAATTTTACTTTTAAAATAGCGGCATGCAATGAATCCAGTCGTGAATTTACACCAATATAGTCGTGATAATAGCGTACTTTCATTCCGTGATTTGTAATGGAACGAATTTTTTCAGCTAATGCATCATTATTGGTAAATAAAGCCCCGCCGTCGCCAAAAGTGCCCAGATTTTTCGATGGAAAAAAAGAAGTACAACCAATATCACCGATTGTCCCGAGTTTTTGTTTTTCATTATTAAAAAAATATTCAGCACCAAGTGCTTGAGCAGTATCTTCAATAACAAATAAATTATGTTTTTGTGCAATAGCATTAATTTTATCCATATCGGCAGCTTGACCGAATAAATGCACCGGAATAATGGCTTTAGTTTTGGATGTTACGGCTTTTTCTAATTGTTCAATATCCAATGTAAAAGTATCTGGATAAACATCGACCAAAACCGGTTTTAAACCCAACAAAGCAATCACTTCAACCGTTGCAATAAAAGTAAAATCAGAAGTAATTACTTCATCACCGGGCTTTAAATCCAATGCCATCAGAGCTATTTGCAGGGCATCAGTACCGTTTCCGCAAGCAATTACATGTTTGGCATTCAAATAAGCAGCTAAATTATCCTGAAATTCAGTTACAACAGGTCCTTTAATAAATTTTGCCGAATCAATAACCGAAAAAATTTCTTTATCTATTTCGTCCTTTATTTTTTTGTATTGGCTGATTAAATCAACCATTTGAATGTTTTGCATCTTTTATGGATTTAAAAGTATTTTCATTAAAAAAACAAAAATAGCGGAAAAGTTTAATATTTTATGCTTATATAATCACATTTAAGAACAAGAAATGGTATTTTTTGATGTATAATACAAATATTTATTTAAAAAGAAACCGGAATATAGACTAAATAACAAAAAAAAAGCAGCAGGAATTATCCAAACTGCTTTAATTAGATATATATTTTTAATATTTACTCGGCTGTATCAACTGCTCCAAGAGAAGCAGCCATCTCTGCCATATCTTTGTCAAACATATACATACTGGCTTTATCATTTCCCAATAAAGCTAATTTATCTAAATTGGTTTTTGCCAGATTTTCCTCTTCAATTTGTTCATTAACATACCACTGGAGGAAATTTTGTGTAGTATAATCTTTTTCTTCAACACAAATACCCACCAAATTATTTATTGATTCGGTAATCATTTGTTCATGTTCTAAAACTCCTTCAAAGACTGCTTTAATAGAGTCAAATTTTGATGGCGGTTGCTTAATTGCAGGAACAATAGCATAACCGTCTCTATCATTTATATAATGAAATAATTTGAGCATGTGTTCGCGTTCTTCATCGGCATGGCGATACAAAAATTGAGCAGCTCCATTGTATCCGCTTTTTTCAGCCCAAGAAGCCATTGCCAAATATAATTGCGAAGAATAACCTTCTTTCTCAATTTGCTCGTTTAATGCTTTTTCAACTTTTTCTTTTAACATAATTTTATGATTTTAAATTATTTATCTAACTTATTATCTTTAATTAAACTCGTAACCGCTCGTTAAACAAGTTTTAACAGTTTAACAGTTTAATAGTTTAACAGTTTAATTTATTGAGTTGATAATACTATTTAAAGTTTCACTCGGGCGCATTGCTTTTTCCGCTTTAGCGTCATCGGGCATATAATAGCCGCCTATATCCGTAGCTTTACCTTCGGCAGCAGCAATTTCAGCTAAAATCTTTTCTTCATTATCTTTTAATTTTTTTGCTACAGATGTAAATACTTCTTTTAAATTACTATCATCTGTTTGATTAGCCAAAGCTTCTGCCCAATAGCTTGCTAAATAATAGTGAGAACCACGATTGTCTAACTGACCAACTTTACGTCCGGGAGCTTTACCGTTTTCAAGATATTTACTAACCGCTTCGTCCAGTGTTTTAGATAAAACCAAAGCCTTGTCATTATTAAAATTATTTCCCAGATGCTCTAATGATACCATTAAGGCTAAAAATTCGCCCAAAGAATCCCAACGTAAATGACCTTCTTTTAAAAATTGTTGCACATGTTTTGGAGCAGAGCCTCCGGCACCGGTTTCAAATAATCCGCCACCGTTTAGTAAAGGTATAATTGATAACATACGTGCACTGGTTCCTAATTCTAATATAGGGAATAAATCCGTTAGATAATCTCTTAATACATTACCTGTAACCGAAATCGTATTTTTACCGGCACGCGTTCTCTTCAAAGTAAACTTCATTGCCTCAACTGGGGATAAAATATGAATCTCTAATCCTGATGTATCATGATTTTTTAAGTATTTTTCTACTTTTTTAATTATTTCGGCATCGTGAGCACGATTTTTATCTAACCAGAATACTGCAGGTGCGCCACTTGCTTTTGCACGTGTAACAGCTAATTTCACCCAGTCTTGAACAGGAATATCTTTTACACGCGACATACGCCAAATATCTCCTTCTTCCACATCATGTTGCATTAAAACCTTTCCTGAGCCATCGGTAACTTTTACAGTACCTTTTGCAGGAATTTCAAAAGTGGTGGGATGTGAACCGTATTCTTCGGCTTTTTGAGCCATTAAGCCTACATTAGAAACTGCACCCATAGTTGCAGGATTAAATGCACCATTTGTTTGACAATCCTCAATAACTTCTTGATATATAGTCGCATAACATCTATCCGGTATCATTGCTTTTGTATCGTGCAATTGTCCGT
>JALSLF010000060.1 GCA_026988445.1 Bacteroidales bacterium | reverse complement strand
TAATATATACTAATATTGTCTATCTAAACGGAGAATGGGAGAATCCTTTTAATGAAGAATTTACAAGTAAAGATGATTTCTTTTTACCCGACAGTAGTGTGCGTAAAATTGATTTCATGAATCAAACATCTTATTTAAAATATAATGAAAATGATATTTTTCAAATAGTAGAACTTCCTTATTCAGGAAAAAATATCTCTTTAATAATTATTCTTCCGAAACAATTAGATTATATAGACAGCATTGAACAAAGTTTAAATCAGCTAAATTTTGATTTTTGGACAAGTGAGCTTTACACAAAGCTGGTAAGTGTAAGTTTACCAAAATTCAGGAGTGAATTTCGTCAAGATGTTTCTTATGCCATTTCAGATATGGATTGCCAACTGCCTTTTACGGAGCAAGCTGATTTTAGTAGAATTTCCTCACAAAAAACGCATATATCAGGAATAATACAACACACGGTAATAGAAATAGAGGAAAACAAAAGTAGTAGATTAACAGAATTATATATTAATCCTAAAGAGCGAGATGTTGCAGGTACAGATTTTATTAGATTCAATGCAAACCGACCTTTTATATATATAGTTGTTGATAACTTAAATAAGAGTATTTTAATTATGGGAAAAGTTGTTTCTCCTAATTTTGATATGATTTCAGCACAAATGGAGAGTTCGTATTAAAAAAAAAATTTGTGCCCTGCTAAATTTCATACCAACTTACTCAAATTTTAGTTTTACTTTTTCAATGCTCTCTGTAGAACCAACCACAGTAACTACATCGCCAATACGCAAACGCGTATAACCATGCGAAATAACCGTATTACCACCCCGCTTAACCGATAGTATAAGAATATCTCCGGGTAAACGTAAATCGCGCAAAGCAAGTCCTTTAATTTCCGGATTAACCACCTCGATATCAATTGTTTCCTTATGCTCTTCAAGACCAAGCAAAATAGAAGTTGCAACCGGCGATTGAGCAAAATGAAACAATAAATTTACAATAGAGGTAGAAGGCTCAACAATTAAAGCTCCAAGTTTTCTAAATTCTTCAACATTACTTAGCTCGTTCAGTCGAACAATAAGTGCTCGTGTTCCAAAATGCTCATATACAATTTCACAAATTTTACGGTTTTCAATATCAGTTTGCATAGCAATAATTGCCTCCATACGTGATGCTTTTAATACACGAAAAGTTTCTAAAGAAAAGTTTTTAATTTTCACTATTTGGTATCCATTATAATCTTCTACTCTAATTTCATCACGCAAAGTAGCAATGGTTACCAGCCAACCATGTTCTTGCAGCGTTTTTGCCAAAGCAAAAGACTGGCTTTCCAAACCAAAAATTAAAGCCTCACGCACACCATCAAACTCAGGTATTTCTGCTTTTACATGGCTCTCGCCCATTTTATTTATTGACCATTTAAAAATTGCCGGACCAAATAGTTCGTTCAGAACAATAACAGCAATTAATATAGTTTCAAATGCAGCACCCCATACAGGATAAGCACTTGCTACTATTGTAACTAAACCTAATGCAACACCGGCTTGAGTAACATAAGGCATCCATGCCGTTTTTACAAAAAGCCCAGATTCACCGGCAGACAAAGCACCAATAGAAGAACCCAAAGCAATAGTAAAAAGGCGAATAACAAATAATACCAAAGCAATTAACCAATAGTTTTGTAAAACATCTAATGCTACAGAGGCTCCGGCTAGCGTAAAAAATAAAACGTAAATATACATACCGTTTTGTTCAATCAACATTAAAAACTCGGTTCTGCTCTTGGTATAATTTACTACATAAAAGCTAGCTACAATATTTATAAGTAAAGGCTCAAGATAAAGTTTAAAGCCCCAATGCAGTTCACTATAATCAGTAATAAAATGTGATAAAACAAAAACAAACCAGCCAATTAAAATAACAAAAAGTATTTTTAGCTTAGTATTTATAAAAAACGACAACACAAAACTTAAGAACCTACCAATTAAAAGTCCAAAACTTACTGAGATAATAAGCCCGATAATTAGTTCAAATAAAGTATTTATTTTAAAAGTATCTCCATTTATGAAGGTAGCCGCAATAGCAAAACAAATGGTAAATAAAATAATAACTAAAACATCCTTAACAACCGTTACTCCAATTGCTGTTTGCGTGTACTTACCTCTGGCTCGTAATTCATTAATGACAGCAATAGCAGAAGCAGGAGAACTGGCTATAAATATAGTAGCAACAAGCATAGAAAGGGCAAATTTACTCCCTTTACCCATTCCATCCATAAATGGAATATATTCGGCAATATAAAACAAGATAAATGTACTTGAAATAAAAGCGATAATTAACTGCCCAAAAGTTACCCAACTTATTGTTTTAAACCTTCCGTGAAATTCTTTCAAGCGCAACTCTGCTCCGGCTGCAAAAGCAATAAATGCTAAAGAAATATCCTTTATAAAAGATAGGTTTTTAACTGCCTCATTATCTAATAATCCGGTAATATAAGGACCGGATATAATGCCCACAATTAAAAAACCCGTAATTAACGGGAGTTTAAATTTTAAAAAAAAACGCGCCAATGTTCCTGAAGCAGAAACAATAATTAAATAGGCTATTAAAATAATAAGAAAGTTTCCCAATATTATCAATTTAAGTTCAGTGCTTAAATATAATCATTCTAAATAAACAAAAAAAATCTATTTTTGTTTTTACCGATTGGTCATTAAAAAATTGGATATTAGACAAAAAAAAACAGTGTATCAAAATTATTTAATACAGCTTTTTTTAACCTAAATTGAGCAATTATGTTCGAAAAGAAGTACCAAGATATTGAGATTAAAATGTTTAGAAAAAAAGCAAGAATACCTTTAGGTATTAGCGCCTTTTTTCGTAAATCATTTTAACTCAACAGATTGATGCTTATTGAAGTAGATAATCGCTCAATTTAGGTTTAATTCCTCAATCCCTATTTTAATCGTGCAATCGTTCCAAAGCTTCTTTAATTCGTCCAAATGCTACACCAATTCGTTCTCGTGAGATAGCATAAGAAAAACGGACACACTCAGGGTCGCCAAATGCATTACCGGGAACCACCGCAACATGGGCTTCATTTAAAAGATACAAGGCTAAATCGGAAGCATTTTTTATCATAATATAACCATCAGATTTACCAAAAAACTCAGAAATATTCGGGAAAACATAAAAAGCACCTTGCGGAATATTGGTTTTAAAACCTTTTATGTTAGAAATAAGCTCAATAATCAAATCTCTTCGGCGACGAAAAGCCGCATTCATTCCCAAAGTGTAAATATTATCTTCCGATGAAATAGCTTCAAGTGCCGCCATTTGCGAAATAGACGATGCGCCGGATGTATATTGTCCTTGCAGTTTAATACAATTATCGGCAATCCATTTGGGAGCCGCCATATAACCAATCCGCCAACCGGTCATGGCATAGCCTTTTGATACACCGTTTATAACAATTACCCTGTCTTTAATAAAGTCGAATTGCGCAATACTTTCATGTTTACCTGTAAAATTAATGTGTTCGTATATTTCATCCGAAATTACATACAGGTTTTCATTTTCGGCAACCACTTCGGCAATAGCACGTAATTCTTCCTTTGAATAAACACTACCTGCAGGATTTGAAGGTGAACTAAAAATAAAGAGTCGCGTTTTTTCATTAATCGCATCTCGGATTTGTTGCGGTTTTACTTTATAGTTATCTTCAACATCCGTAGGTAAAAAAACATTTTTCCCATGTGCCAGATTGATAATTTCGCCATAGCTAACCCAGTAAGGTACAGGAACTAATATTTCATCACCGGCATTTATCATGCTCAAAATTACATCTGCAATTGCCTGTTTAGCTCCATTAGATACAACAATCTGATTGACATCAAAATCAAGATTGTTTTCTTTTTTAAACTTATTTACAATTGCTTGTCTTAGTTCCTTATATCCGGCTACGGGCGTATAAAATGTATAGTCATTATCAATTGCACGCTTTGCTGCTTCTTTAATATGCGAAGGAGTTTTAAAATCCGGTTGTCCGATACTTAAATCAATAATATCAACACCTTTGGCTACAAGTTCCCTGCTTCTCTGAGCCATTTCCAAAGTTTGTGAAACAGAAATTCGGTTAAGCCTGTCCGATACTTTTTCAGCTTTTGCCATATTTTAACAATTAAGGCTACACAACACGTGTATTTAAACAGTTATTTTAATAATAAAAAGCAAAGAAAAAAATTATATCTTAAATAATAAAAATGCATTTAATGTTTTAGAACAAAAAATAATTACTCTTTGCGTGCATTTCTTCCATTAGTAATTTTTCGGGGTTTGAGCATGTTTTCCGGTCGCAAAATATTATCAATTTCTTCTTTTGACAATAGTTTCTTTTCAAGAGCCAGTTCATAAACCCCTTTACCGGTTTCTAAGGCTTCTTTGGCTAATTGAGTAGAAGCCTCATATCCGATAACCGGATTTAGAGCTGTTACAATACCAATACTGTTCATTACCATTTCACGGCATCTTTCTTCGTTTGCAGTGATATCAATAATACAACGCGAACGCAAAGTATTCATACCGTTTATCAGCATCTCAACCGATTCAAAAATAC